>CAYPNN010000070.1:0-7268 GCA_964412065.1 uncultured Candidatus Bathyarchaeia archaeon | reverse complement strand
GCGTAGTCCCTGTTCGCCGGGGGATAGTATATGGCGTGGGCGTTCAACCCGCCCTCCGTCGGGTACTCTATGGCCTGGGGGGTCGAGAGGTAGCCCTCGTCCACCACGGTCTCGTCGCTCCTCCTCAGCACCCTCACGTCCCCGCTAGCTAGGTCCAGCCTCGCCACCTCGGGAGCCGTCTTGTAGTTGCCGCCCACGAACACCGCGAATCCGTCCCCCACCTTCAAGCAGCTCAGGTCGGTGTAAGGCGTCTCCAACTCCTCCAGCGTCCCCTTCTCCGTGTCTATCCGGGCCAGGTGCCTGAACCCGTCCTTGCTGTAGATCGCAATGATGCTGCTGGGGCCTTCGAACCCGTAGTAGGTGAGGCCGAACACCCAGCTAGGGCCCCCGAACTCCGCCTCCATCGGATAGACCTCCTCCACTGACCCCTCCCTCCACCTGTACAGGTTCCACCAGCCGCCCCGGTCCGAGACGAAGTGGAGCACGCCGCCGGGGCCCCACTCCGGCTGCACAACCGATTCCTCGGGGCCGCCTGCCACCCGCTTCATCTCGCCCAGGGAGCCGTCCCCCATCACCTCGGCCACCCAGAGCTCGCAGCCGTCCCACGGCATGTTCGGGTGGTTCCAAGTCAGGTAGGCAAGCCTGTCCCCGCCCGGGCTCAGCCGCGGATTAGAGTAGAAGTCGTTCCCCGCGGCGAGGGTCACCGAGGAGCCGTCCTTCACGGATACGGCGACGAGGCTGTTGACGGCCTCGCGGCTCCCGTCGCCGTGGTCCTCCCCGACGCAGATGAGGCGCCCCCTCGGATCATGGACGTAGTCGGCTTGCCTCTGAGCCTTGTCCCTCGTCACCTTGACGGGGGCTCCCCCTTCCTCGCACCTGTAGAGGAGCTGGTCCCCGAAGTTGGAGAAGTAGACGACGCCGTCGACGACCGTGTACGCGGCTCCCCCGTACTCATGCACAGTCGTCCTCGCGTTATAGCCCGCGGGGGTACGGTCCCTGACCACGCCGTCCCTATACTCCACGACGACGCAGCGCCCCTTCTCGTCGGGCCTCATCTCCGACCAGTACACACTGCCCCCCGCCAGCTGCACGTCGCCGAGCCTCACGCTGCTGGAGGCAGTCAACTCGGCGGTGATGGGGGACCTCCACGAACCATACGGAGCAGTCTCAACCATAGTAACCGTGTAAGGGTTCGTGGAAGAGCTATAAAACAATGAATAATCTAACCTCTCAAGAACCCACAACCAACCGTATAGCTCACCGCTTAACTTAATGCATCAAACGGGAAGCATCGAACATCTGCCTTTAGCCTGACACCTCAGAGCCGCAGCACCGTAACTCTCCCTCAGCTACACCCAAGAAACGCTAACACTATAAACACCTCCACAGAACAAGAATACGGTGAACCCTGTGACCGAGACCATAAAGATCGACGCACCCCGCGACCTCGTGGAGCGCCTCACCAAACAGGGCGCCGACGTCGAGAAGATCATCCGCGACGCCCTAACACGCGAAGCCGAGCAAGCCGACCTCCAGGAGCTCCGACGCCTCGCAGAGGAAGCCAGCACGATACTCCAGAAGGTCCCAGACGAAGCCATAGTAGAAGCCATCCGCAAGAGCCGCGACCAGCATTATAAGCCGTCCTAGACGCCAGCACCATCATTACCCTAGTCAAAAGGCTGCGTGAAAAAACGTTTTAACGTTCACCAATAACCTAAGGATGATGACAGAGCAGATACTAAGCGACCTCAGGGAATCGGTGCTCTACTTCGACCCCGACGACGCCAGGAGACTCGCCCAGAAGGCCCTGGACAACGGCGTAGACCCAGTCGTTGCGCTGGAGGAGGGCCTAGCCAAGCCCCTCAGGGAGGTGGGGGACCGTTTCGGCACAGGCGAGGCCTTCATCACCGAGCTCATCGCAGCCGCCCAGGCCATGGAGGCTGGCGCCGAGGTCCTCAACGAGGAGATCGTCAGACGAGGCGCCACCCGCAAGAAGGTAGGCAGGTTCCTCATAGGCACCGTCGAGGGCGACATCCACAGCATAGGCAAGAACATCGTCGCCACCATGCTGAGCACCGCCGGCTTCGAGGTCATCGACCTCGGCACAGACGTCCCCACCCAGACCTTCGTGGACAACGTGAGGAAGCACCGCCCCGACATCCTCGGCCTCAGCGCCCTCATGACCACCACCATGGCCAAGCAGAGGGAGGTCATAGACGCGCTGAAAGCCGCGGGGCTACGGAAGGGACTCAAGATCATCGTCGGAGGCGCCCCCGTCACCGAGGACTGGGTCAAGGAGATAGGCGCGGACGCCTGCGGCCTCGACGCCCTGAACGCCGTCGAGGCGTCCCTGAGGCTCATGGAGGGGAGATAGCTGGTCCGGATAACCTTCCTCACCGAGGCGGAGCGCGACGCGGTCCACGCCGCCTCCCTGGAGGTCCTGATGAAGGCCGGGGTCAAGGTGAACAACGGGCAGGCCCTGGAGCTGCTGAGGGAGAACGGCTGCACCGTAGACGGCGACGTAGCCCACGTGCCGCCGAGCCTCGCCGAGGAGGCCGTAGAGAAGGCGCCCGCGTCGTTCAGACTGTACACACGGGAGGCTGACGACGCCTACACGGTGGGAGGCGACAGCGTCATCTACAACCCCGGCTCAGCAGCCATATTCTTCACCGACCGCGAGACCGGCGTGATGAGGAGGGCCGACGCAAGGGACTTCAAGGAGCTGGTCAGGCTCACCGACGCCCTGCCGCACATCCACGCCCAGAGCACCGCCATGGTCCCCTCGGACGTCCCCGACGAGATATCAGACCTCTACAGGCTCTACGTCATACTCAGGAACTCGACGAAGCCCATAGTCACAGGGGCGTTCACCAAGGAGGGCCTCATAGACATGAAGAACATGCTCGACGCAGTCGCCGGCGGAGGGCTCTCCGATGCGCCGCGTGCCATATTCGACTGCTGCCCATCGTCGCCCCTCATGTGGAGCGACGTCACCTGCCAGAACCTCCTGGACTGCGCCGAGCACAGCATACCCGCCGAGATAATACCGGCGCCCCAGATGGGCGCCACCAGCCCAGTCACCATCGCAGGCACCGTCGTCGAGGCCAACGCCGAGTTCCTCAGCGGCGCAGTCATCAGCCAGCTCGCGGAGCCCGGCTCCCCGCTGGTCTACGGGGGCTCGCCCAGCGTCTTCGACATGAGGCACTGCACCGCCCGCCTCGGAGCCGTCGAGGCGGTGATGGCGGCATGTGCCTTCGCCGAGATGGGCAAACACTACGGTGTGCCCACCCACGGCTACCTGGGCCTCAGCGACTCCAAGACCGTGGACGCCCAGAGCAGCTACGAGTCGGGGATGGGCATCCTCCTCGCGGCCTTGGCGAGGGTCAACGTGGTGTCGGGCCCCGGGATGCAGGCCAGCGAGAACTGCCAGAGCCTGGAGAAGCTGGTCATAGACAACGAGCTCTGCGGGGCAGCCTACAGGCTCATAGAGGGGGTGCGGGTGGACGAGGAGACTCTGGCAGCCGAGGTGATCAGCAAGGTCGGCCCGGGGGGCCACTTCCTCGCGGAGAGGCACACGAGAGACCACCACATGGAGGAGAGGCACATGCCCGGCGACGTCATCGACAGGCTCTCCCCGGACGCGTGGGGCAAGGCAGGGTCGAAGGACGCCACGCGGCGTGCTAGGGAGATAGCAGACAAGACTCTACGGGAGCACACGCCCAAGCCCCTGCCCAAGGACTCCGAGGACAGGCTCGATGCGGTCTTCAAGGCGATCCTAAAGAGACACGGGATCAAACCCAACCAGTTACCGACAACATGACCCCGCCGACGCCCAACCGCCCCCCGCCCCCCCCGCCCCCCCCCCGATGTCCGGATCAGCCTGTAGCCTGGGGCATCAGCTAAACGTTATTATCTGAGTCCCCGTTTGAATCATGAGTGACCCCCATGAGCGGATTGATCATAGTGAGAGACGTCATGGCGAAGAACGTCAAGACGGTCAAGACAGACGACACAGTCCACGCCGCGGTGAAGAAGATGAACAAGTTCGACATAGGAAGCGTCATCGTCACCGCTGGCGGACGCCCCGTCGGCATAATAACCGAGACCAACATAATGAGGCGCATCGTGGAGCCCCGCATGGACCCGGACACTGTCTGGGCCAAGGACATCATGACGGCGCCCCTAATCACCATAGACCCCAACGCCGACCTCGCAGAGGCAGCCAAGATCATGGCACAGAACAACATCAACAGGCTCCCCGTCATGGACGGCGACAAGCTGGTCGGCCTCATCAGCAGCACAGACATAGTCAAGGCGAACCCCACCCAGCTCCAGATACTCGAGGAGCTGCTAAGGGTGAGCTGACGCCCCTCATGGAGACCATACGCGGCAGGAGAAGCATCCGCAGCTACAGGCCCGACCCCGTGCCAGGGGAGAAGCTGGGCGTCATCCTCGAGGCTGCCCGCCTCGCCCCCAGCTGGAAGAACCAGCAGTGCTGGCGTTTCATCGTGGTGACGGATGAAGCCAAGCGCAGAGCCATCACCGAGAGGGACTGGACGGCGGAAGCCCCCGTCATCGTAGTCGGATGCGCCCGCCCCGAGCTGAGCGGCGGCAACGCCGGCCAGCCATACTACATGCTCGACATGGGCATAGCCATGGAGCACATGGTCCTCGCCGCCGCCGAGCAGGGGCTAGGCACCTGCTGGATAGGAGGCCAGTTCGACGAGGCCGCCGTAAAGGCGGAGCTCGGCGTCCCGGACGACGTACGCGTCGTCGCCATCCTCCCCGTAGGGTACCCCGCCGAGGCCCCGGGCCCCAAGGACAGGAAACCCATGGACGAGATAGTAAGCCGCGAGAAGTGGTAGAAGCCCCCCGGAGAGCCCTACCCTCTGCCCATCTTCTCGCTCAACAAGTCCCTCATGCGTCTCTGCTCGAGCGTCTGCCGGCTCTCCCTCAGCAGCCTCTCCCTCGCCTTGACCCACCCGATCAGCATGTTAACCTCATCGAGATCGACAGGCTCCTCCGTCTCCGCGAGGCGCTTCACCCTCATCAGAACCACGCAGCAGCTGTGACCCTCCCTCCCACACGGGTCAACTGTTACATCCATAAAAATGAAAGGGATCCGACGAGGATATATCGTTAACTGGCGCGTCCAAAGGTTTTATCCCGCCGCCCCCACAGAGAAGCCTGAACACAGATGAGGGACCCATGGGAGAGAGACGCGGCTAACCCAGCCGAGTACCACAGCGTCGAGTGCAGGCGCGGCCGCGAGTTCATAGTGCGGATGACCACGGGCGCAGACGTCTACAAGGCAATCCAGCG
Source organism: uncultured Candidatus Bathyarchaeia archaeon (assembly GCA_964412065.1). Lineage (GTDB taxonomy): Archaea > Thermoproteota > Bathyarchaeia > TCS64 > TCS64 > RBG-16-57-9. The sequence goes on along the minus strand of CAYPNN010000070.1, from coordinate 1,946 downwards.
GTTCGCCGAGGACGAGGGCATAAGGTTCGGCAAGGTCCACGCCGCCTTCATGGGCGGCTTCAGCCCAGCCAAGATGTACATGTGGTGCCCCGACCCCCACGACCCCGGCAACTGGCACAACGAGAGCTGCGCCAGCTTCGAGAACCTCAGCATGCTCGTAGGCATGAGCGGCATGATCCACACCCGGCTCGTCGACGGCGAGCCCGAGCCGTTCCCCGCCATCCACTACGTCATAGGCGGAGCCTGGGACGTGCCCACCGTGGGCGGCCACCTCGCCGAGGGAACCACCGTCAAGGGAGTCGTCGAAGTCTTCGTAACAGAGGTCCTGGGCATCGAGGAGCTGCTGCCCAGCGGCTACGACACAGAGACGGACGGCGCACCAGAGGAGTGGTACAGGGAAGTCAAGTAAACCCTTTCCTCGTCAGCATGGCACGTAGGGCCCTGTGCCTCCCCTCTCGTTTATGTAGATGACGAAGATGGCCCCCAGAATCAGCGCGAAAAAGATCACGGCGCCGTCCAGCAGCTCCTGAGCGTCAGAAACGTCCCTGTCGACGAAGACCGCCACCAACAGGAGCAGCACCCCGAGCAGGTAGTACAGCTTGTCTCTCCCAGTCACACCACACAATGTTTAGTTTAAACCAAATAAAACGTTCGTTAAAAGGCTCCGAGAGACGCAGCAGCCGACGAACCGTCTATAAGCAAGCGTATAGGATGTTCTGTGGTTCAGTTTGGAGCGTGTCGACATAGTCATAATTGGCGCCGGCGTCGTGGGCCTCGCCGTAGGCGCCGCCGTCGCCGGCGAGGACAGGGAGACTTACATCCTGGAGCGGGAGGAGGTCTACGGTCAGGGCGCCAGCAGCAGGAACAGCGAGGTCATCCACGCCGGCATCTACTACCCCAAGGGCTCGCTGAAGGCGGAGCTCTGCGTAGAGGCCAACCCCATGATCTACGAGATCTGTGAACGGCACAGGATCCCCTATAAGCGGTGCGGCAAGATAATCGTCGGCAACGGCGAGGCTGAGGTCAAGCAGCTTGAAGGCATCATCAGGCACGCCACCGAGTGCGGCGCCAGGGACTTGGAGATGCTCGACGCAGACGGCGTACATAGGCTCGAGCCAGGCGTCAGGGCAGACGCCGCCATCTACAGCCCCACCACGGGCATATTGGACGCCCACGGCCTCATGGATCACTTCCACAGGGAGGCACGCCGCAACGCCGGCTCGGACCCCCTCGTCCTGGACACCGAGGTAACAGGCATAGAGCCCGTCGAGGACAGCTACGTAGTGAGCATGGTGAGCGGAGGCGAGCCCTTCCAGGTGGAGGCGGAGGTGGTCATAAACTCGGCGGGCCTCTACGCGGACCGGGTCGCAGCCATGACGGGCATCGACATAGACGAGGCCGGGTACAGGATCCACTGGAGCAAGGGAGAGTACTTCAGCCTCACCGGTAAGCCGCCGGCGCAGATGCTGGTCTACCCGCCGCCGCCCCTGGACGCGGCGAGCCTCGGCATCCACAGCGTCCCAGACCTCACGGGGCGCCTCAGGTTCGGGCCCAACGCCTTCTACGTCGACGAGATCAACTACGCGGTGGAGTCTGAGAAGGAGCCCTTCTGGAGGGACGTGGTCAGGTACTTCCCGTCGGTGAAGCCAGAGGACCTGCACCCCGACATGGCTGGCATCCGCGCCAAGCTCCAGGGACCCGGCGACCCCGTCAGGGACTTCGTGATTAGGCACGAGGAGGATCGGGGGCTACCAGGGTTCATCGACCTCGTCGGCATCGAGTCTCCTGCCCTCACCTGCTGCCCCGCCATCGCCGAGATGGTGGCGGGCATGGTGGACGAGATCCTAGTGTAAGCCTAGGCTTTCCCTACGGCCTTGAGACCCGTGAGATAGTTGGCGTGTATCGCCTTCGCCGCCTCGACTATGTCGGTCTGCTCCTCCTCGGGG
>CAYPNN010000069.1:0-7281 GCA_964412065.1 uncultured Candidatus Bathyarchaeia archaeon | reverse complement strand
TAGCACCACTACAAGGGAACCGGCGACAATGAAGGCAAGAAATTCAAGATCTGGTACAAGAACGAGCACCAGATCAGCTGGCTGGAAGGCAAGCCCTACGTTACATGCCCCGACCTCCTATGCGTCGTCGACTCCGAAACGGGTCAAGGGCTGTCCAACTGGGGGGAAGACTTCGCCGAGGGACGCAAGGTCTCGGTGATCAGCTACCGGGCAGACGACATCTGGCGGTCCGCTGAGGGGCTGAAGATCTATAACCCGGAACACTTCGGCTTCGATATACCCTACAAGCCCGTCGAGAAGGTTGTGAAGGGTTAGAGCCTCAAACCCAAATTTTTATTAAAATTCATCATCTCGGAATAAATCCAAAAATATTTAGCAACCAAAACACACCTTCAATGGGTCGTCAAGATGAGGGTTTGTGTAATAATACCGATCCTTCAGAACGATTTTTTCGAGGAAATCACTGAAAGAGAGTTCAAGGCGTACGCGCGCCCCGGCACCGAGATCAGGGTGGTGAGCCTTGAGAGAGGCCCCGCCTCCATCGAGTCCATGTACGACGAGTACATCTCGGCTCCGTGGACGCTGGAGAAGGTCAAGCTCGCCGAGCAAGAGGGATACGACGCCGTCATAATAGACTGCATGGGAGACCCAGCGCTCCACGCGGCGAGAGAGCTAGTCGACATACCCGTAATAGGGCCGGCCGAGGCCTCTATGGCGATGGCAAGCGTCATGGGCCACAGGTTCTCAGTCGTCACCGTGCTCCAGAGCGTAGTCCCCATCTTCCATAATATGGTCGCAGCGTACGGCTTCAAGGATAGATTCGCGTCCATTCGGTTCATAGACATACCCGTGTTGGAGCTGGATAGAGAGGACGAGGTGAAGGAGGGGCTCGCAGTGGAATCCAGGAAGGCGATCGATGAAGACGGCGCGGACCTCATCATCCTGGGATGCACAGGGATGATCGGCATGGCAAAGGATCTCGAGAAGAAACTGGGGGTACCGGTAATAGATCCGACGGCGGCGGCGCTGAAGATGGCCGAGTCCATGGTCGACCTGGGATATTCTCATAGCAAGCTGACGTATCCGAAGCCTCCAGACAAGGTCAGGAAGATGTAATCGAGCCAGTCAAATACCTACGATATCAGGACCGGTAACGACGGATTTCAGCGACTCATTTATTTCATCGACGCCAACGATCCAATTTTCCTTTGAGGATAAGATCAACCCAAGAATTCTTGGGAACCTTTGTCCGCGCTCCATCTCATGACGATCCTCCTTATGAGGGAGCCCGTCTGGTACGCATTCCTTTGATCGCCGAAGGAGACCAACGTTACCTTGAACACCTCGTTTTCCGCGTCTCCCTCTACCAGCAACTTGTTTCTGGTATACAGGTTGCCCACGGTCGATTTCGTCGATTTATAGACAAAGTTTATGATCGTCGTTTTACCGTCGGCGTCTTCGGTTACGCCTATGGAGGAGGTCATACTGACGGGGTTGTTCTCAAGCGCTCTCAGCGCGCTCTCCACGTAATCTGTGAAGGCCCTGCCTTCCTCGGATAGGATTTTGATGGGTATGGCGATCTCCCAGGGATCCGTTACGCCTCTCCTTCCTTCGCTAATCCTCCACCTCTTCAACAAGGAGGGCGTTATTATCACCGAGTACCTGATGGAGAACAACGTCCCAATGAGGATGGAGGCTACAGCTATCACCAAGGACGCTATGCTCCAAAACGCGGATACCTTTTGTCTTACGTCTAGGGTTACACCGACCAGGAGTAATACTTTGTAGAAGGCCATCCCGGCCAGGTAGCCGAGCCCCCCAGCCGTCAATCCGATGATCCCGGCCTCGACGAAGAAGATGGAGGTGATGTGAGCCGGATTCAGTCCTACGGTAGAGAGGACGTAGATCTCCCCCTTGCGCTCGTAGAGCGAGTTCAGCATCGTCATTACTATGTTGAGGACGACGATGACGAAAAGCACCACCAGGGATCGGCCTTTGCTCTCGATGTACGTCCCGAGTCGGGCGTGGAAGACTCCTTCCTCGGACGTCGCCCATGTGGGGAAGCCCCTCTCGAGCGTCAGCCTCACCGCGAACTCGTTTACGTCCACGTCGTCTCTCACCCCGACGACCACCCTCGACATCTTTACCATGGAGATTTCGATGGCTCTGGAGATGTGCGTCACCACGACCTCATCGGGCTCGCAGGGTCTAGTCTCATAGAGGCGGGGTTCGCCCTCCGGGTTTATGTTGACCTCCTTCCCAGGCAGGTAGGTCGAACCATCGATGTCCTTCAGTCCAAGCATCGCGGCATCGCTGAGGACCCCTTCAAGGGGAACCGGCTCACCTTCAAAGAGGAGGGAGTCGCCCAGGTCCACCCCCAGCTTTTTCCGTAACGCCTCGCTGATCGCGACGCCCCTGGAAGGCAACTCACCCTCGATCAGCAACCCGTTCAGGTCAACTATGGCCGCCTCTGCCTGGGTGTCGACGCCGACAACCCCCCGTATCGGCTGGCGGTTCAGGCTCGCCACCGGGAAAGCGAAAGGTATGTTCTCGGCCTTCAACGTAATCGAAGCCGACTCGTCTTGACTCCTCAGCCAGTCCACCTCGAACTCCTCGCCCAGAAACACGGGGTCCCTCTGTGTGTAGCCCGGTGCACGCAGGAGGACGCCCCTCACCGGCGACTCCTGTCCAGACAGGTTCACGGTGATGAGGCCGTAGCCCTGATAGAAAGAGGTCAACACAACGAAGCTCATGACGAGGATCGTCATGGCCGTGAACGTGAGCCCGAACCGGGTCTTTCTCCTGACTATGCTTCTCTTAGCTATCGAGAAGATCGGGATTATGATGTTCCGGACCGGGACATAGCTCCGACTGCGTTTCTTGAAGAAACGGGGAAGTATTCTGGAGAGGATGAGTATGGAGGCCAAGGCGAGTGCCGCCGTTCTTAAGAAGTTCTCAACCGAGATGATCACGCTGCCGGGATAGGTCAGGTAGAGGACGGCGAGCACGACCAGATAGCTCGCGACGCTGGCCACCATCTTCATCCATTCCTTGTTTGATGATAGGAAGCCGATGATGGTCGATGTGAACGCCAACAGGACTATGATCATAGAGACAGAGGCGTTTGTTTCCTCGAAAATGGATATGAGGTGGCTGTGTGTCTGCTCGATGTCGATGAACGCCCTCTTCGCCGCTGAAAAGCTTTCCTCGTAGATCTGCTTCAACATCAGATCTGTAGCGGACTGGATGAAATTCTTGCTCGACTCGACCGATTTCCTCTCGCTCACAAGGTAGAACCCGTATCCCTCCATCTCTTCCATCAGGGACTCGACTTCGCTTAGCCGGGAATCGACGACCCCGAGGTTGAACGGCATGGAGTATCGACTGATGTCGACGGTGACGCGCTCTCCGACGCCGAGGGGAAGGTTTTCGGACACGTTTGCCAGAAAAGAGGCGTACTCGATTTGGGGCCCCGTGAGGATCGAGAAATTTACGTCCACGTTGAACGCTGCGTTCGCGGGGACTATGAGATGGGAGGGTTCGAGCTCAAGAAAGCCGCTCAGGCTCTTGTCCGAGTTTCCGTAGACTAGGTCATTACCGCCTCGGTCGCGCTTATCCGTTGGGATCTGCGTTAAAACCGTGTAATCGATTGTTATAGGCGCCCTCTCGGACATGACGTATTGAAGGTCGCCCTCGAAGACGAGGGAGGCGGCGGGGTCGAGGGTGATACTCAACTCCTCTATACTAGAGTTTCCAAAATGACGCACAAAGGGTAGGTAGTCGACACCCGGAGTATTCTCAGCGTCGGCTAAAACATAGATCGTGTGCCCCTCCACGTTCTCGATGTCGAACTCAAAGTAGCCTGAGGGTCGAGATTCAACCATGGCGACGAAGGCCTTCTCCCTCCATAGAAAAACCATGGCGCCCCCCACCGGAGCCCCGTCTTCGTCCATTATGGTGCCGGTAATGCCTCTGTCTGCTCTCACACCATCGTAGCCGAACATTCCTTGAATGACGACAACTAGGATCATAACTCGCAACAGGCTATCTCGGTTCCAGCGAGACATCTTGTTTCTCTGCGTCAGAGGCACGCCGTTGCTCGACCGGTCACGATGTGCTGAAGACTGCAAGGTTCTTTGGTCCTCTATCGATGGTATTTTTCCATATATCATGAACGCTGTATATTAAAAATAGTCAACAAAACTGAAATCGTATTGGGGTAAACGGATCATCTGTTTTCAGAGCATGTAAAAAGGGGATGCGCGAAGATATGGTTTTCTGTCGGTGGAAAGGTTTGAGGCTACTCGGGTAGCCGTCTCTTCTTCTTCGGCGGTTTTGGGTACGTCACCTTGCTCTGGGAAACCTTCAGGTCGACCAGCATCTCAGCCACTTTGAGGGCTGTTCCCTGGTTCTCCAGTATCGGGACCTCGAACTCTTGATTCAGCCTCTCGGCTATCCCTGTTAGGGCCGTGCAGCCCATGATCAGAACCTCGGCTCCCTCGCCGATCGCCTTCTCGGCGTCCTTCTTCAGGGCCTGGTAGGTCTTCTCCAGGTCGTCGTGCATCTGGAGCACGGGTATTCCCCTAGGCAGTATGGTGCGTGGGTTGGCCCCTAGGATGGAGGCGATCGCCATGCAGGCTTCCTTGGGCCCAACTACGGGTATGTTCACCGCTTCTTTCGCGGCCTTTACCCCCGGGTCCATCATGCAGCTGACCACGACGGCGTCGTAGCCGTTTTTCTCTGCCCACTCTGCCTTCTGCACGATGAACGGTGCAGCCATGGTGTCGTCGTAGACGGACTCTATGGAGGCGGGGCCGTACAGGATGTTTACCGCATCGACTTCTGTGTCGGGTCTTACGTATTTTTTCGCATTCTCGGATGGACGTAGCGCTCCCTCCCCGTTGCGGGGGAGAATCGGTACTATGACGAGTATTTTCATAAATTTCACTGAATACATAGTATTATTCATGGTATTTATTTATATTTAGCAAAATGATCGCGCCTCTATGCATGAGGAACAATTGCCCTAAAAAAGGATAACTAGATTTGGTTAAGTGAAACAGATTTTATACAACATAACGGGATTGATTAGTGATCAACATGATCAGGAAACTGAACAAGGACGACATATGGGCACTGGTTCTAGGAGCGGGAGCCTTCTCGACGGGAGGCGGAGCATCCGTTCCCTCATATGAACAATTCAGCGCAAACACGGATCCAGTTCTCGACGCCGGACACGAAGCTAAACTAATGGACCCTGGAGACCTCAAGGACGACGATCTGGTCTTCATGGACGTAGGCTGCGGCGGAGGGATCAGGAGGGAGTACCAGGAGGTCTACATGCGCTACCATCCGCGTGATGCCTGGTACAAGCAGTACGATCTGATCTACCCCTTGAACAGCTGGAGTGAACCGGAGAACATGAGGGAGACTGAGGGCCACCTCAAGAAGTTGGAGGAGCTGACAGGAGGCAAGCCGATGGCGTACCTCGCCTTCGAGGTCGGTCCGCTGGACGCGGGCCAGCTTCTTAACGCAGCCAAGAGGGGGCTCCCCCTCGTTGACGCCGACTGCTGCGGCTACAGAGCCGTTCCGGAGCTTTCCCTGACGGGTCTGAACATCATCGACGCCCCGATAGCCCCCTACACCATTGGCACCTCCTGGGGTGACCTCATCGTCGGGACGAAGGTCCTGAGCCACCAGAGATGGGAGGACATCTGCAGAGCCATCGCGACCAGGTCGGGGGGAGGATGCTCCCCGGCCATAGCCATGACGGGGAAGACGGTGAAAAAGGGCACGGCCGCCAAGACCTTCAGCCTCGCCGTAGACGTAGGCAAAGCCATACTGGAGGCCCGGGAGTCGGGAGGCGATCCCGTTGCGGCCGTCGTGGAGTCCAGCGGAGGGTACAAGATCTTCGAGGGAAAGGTCGGCGGATACACCAACGAGAGGAAGGGGGCATTCGTCTACGGAAACGTCTGGATCGAGGGCACGGGCGACTACACGGGGAAGACGTTCAGGCACTGGTACAAGAACGAGAACCAGATCAGCTGGATCGACGAGAAGCCCTACGTCACCTGCCCCGACCCCTTCACCGTCCTGGACAAGAACACGGGTCTAGGCCTCTCTAACTTCAGGACCGAGTGGTGGACGCCGGGCAGGGAAGTCGCGGTGACTGCGATGAAGGCTTACCCCTTCTGGAGGACGGAAAAGGGTCTAAGAATCTACAACCCCAAGCATTTCGGCTTCGATATACCCTACGTGCCGATCGAGGAGAAGCTGGGCTAGAAACATACACCCCATTTTTTATATCTATAATTATATTTGACAGTAATAGAGTTCTTCTTTTCTAGAAAAAAGTAAGAGGGAATTTTAGCAGAGCTTCTTGTAGGCCTTCTTGATGGGAACGTGGGGTATGTCGTATCGGAAGTGCTGGGGTCCGAACAGCTTCAGGCCCATGGGCGTCTCCCATCTTTCCTCGGCCTGGACGCCTACGACCGCGACCTTTCTACCGGCCTCCCATTCGGCAGGCCAGAAATTGGCGAGGCCCCAGCCCGTCTCCGGGTCGACGACGTTGATGCCGTCGGGGCTGGTCACGTAGGGCTTGCCGTCGAGCCATGACAAGTGGTGTTCGTTCTTGTACCATATCTTCATGTCGTGGCCCGCGCATGGACCTGTGCCCTTTATTTTGGCCACGCCCCAGATGAAGGAGTACTTGCCCTCCTGCCAGTAGTCGAAGACCTCTCCCTCAAACAGCTTGTATCCCAGCGGGCCTAGAGCCCCGAGCATCGCGTCGACGGTGTCTTTACCCTTCGCGAGTGCCCCCCGGATCGCCTTCCCCACCTTCATTGTGAGGGAGACGGGCCCCGGGAAAGCCGCCTTCTTGAGGTCGGAGCCTTTCACGGCGTGTAGTCCTCGGGTGGACCCGCCGGAGTAGGTGGATATCCCCTCGACGATCTCCTCCATCCTCTGGAAGCAGAGGGTCCTCTCCAGCACTAGGAGGTCCCCTAGCGTTGTGGTGTAGACTGCTGGCGTGCATGGGATGTTGGCTAGGTTGAGACCGTTCTGCGCGATCTCCGGGGCAGCCCTGTGTCCTGCGACGGTGGCGTCGATGAAGGGCTTTCCCTCCCTCGCGAGGCTGCACAGGGTCCTGACGAACCCGGGGGCGACCTCGAACTGGATGTGGGAGTAGGGCTCCTGACCGACGAGCTCCGCAAGTCTTTTGGCTCCCATATCCGAGAAATCGGGGCCGGGGAGCTCAGACCACGTGTTGAGGGGACACCACTC
>CAYPNN010000068.1:0-7290 GCA_964412065.1 uncultured Candidatus Bathyarchaeia archaeon | reverse complement strand
TGGCTATCCTGCTCCACCTCTCGGTGCGGTGGGTCAGGTCGTAGCTCAGCCCCGTGCCGGGCGGCACAGTCTTGACGTGGGACACCTTCGCCTTCAAAGTCATGGCGGGGAGGAGGTCCACCCGCCCGCGGTCGACGTGCGGCGAGGGGTATAGGCCGTAGAGCATTATGCCGGGGCGGACCATGTCCAGGCTGTACTCGGGGAGATCGATGACTGCGGCGCTGTTGCTGACGTGCTTGACGGGGACCTCGAACCCTCTGCCCTCCAGCGCCTCGATCGCCCTCATGTACTTCTCGAACTGGCCCCTCGTGTAGGTCTTGTCCGCCTCGTCGCTTACGGCGAAGTGCGTGAAGACGCCTTCGACCTCGAGCCCCGGGAGACGGCTGATCTCCATGATCGCGTCAACCGCTTCGTCGACGCCGAACCCCAGCCGCCCCATGCCAGTGTCCACCTTCACGTGGACGACAGCCATGCCACCCGCCCCGTGGGCCGCGGCGCTCAGGGCCCTCGCGTGGTCGAGGCGGTAGACGGTGGACGCGACGCGGTTCTCGAGTAGCCGTGGGTAGAGGTACTCGGGGACGTACCCGAGCACGAGGATGGGCGCCTCGACCCCGTGGCGCCTAAGCTGCACGGCCTCGCCGAGGGTGGCAGTCGCGAGACGATCAGCCCCGTTCTCAAGGAACGCCTCGGACGCCTCCACGGCTCCGTGCCCATACCCGTCGGCCTTGACGGCCGCCATCACCATCGACGAGCCTGGAGTCACCCGCCTCGCCTCGCGGACGTTGTGAGCCAACCTATCCAAGTCTACCTCCGCCCACACGGGGCGTATCATGTGGATCTCCGGGATCATGGAGAATGATTCATCGGCCGACGCTATAAATGTTGGATGCTGGCTGGCCCTCGCTCGGGTCCGGTGTTTGGCGCGGTCGGCAGGATTCGAACCCGCGGCCCCGGGTTCCGAAGACCCGTGCTCTATCCACTGAGCTACGACCGCCCATGGTTCAGAGATGTGCACACTAGAAAAGGGTTACCCCTCCACGGGTTGAACCTAAATACATGTGACTCGACACGATACACGTGGACACGGAGGCCCATCTGCCCTACGGGGAGACGAGTCTGAGGCTGAACATACCCGGCAGGTACAGGTGCACCGTGCTGGAGCCTAGGGAGATGAAGGGCTTGAGGGACCCCTACGCCGCGGTGAGGGCCTCGATGCTTGACCCCGTCGGATCGGAGAGCCTGCTAGGCCTCGCGGAGGGATCGAGCAGCCCGTGCATGGTCGTCTCAGACTCGACGAGGCCGACCCCGAGCGGGCTGATAGCCGAGGCGGCGCTCGACGTTCTGAACCAGGCGGGGGTCAGAGACGAGAGGGTGAGGGTGGTGGTTGCCACGGGTCTGCACAGGCCGTGCACCGACGCGGAGCTCGTGGAGATGATGGGGGCGGCGCTGCTTAAACGGGTCAAGGTCGTCAACCACTCTGCCCGCGACGGAGGCTCCGTCGAGTACGTGGGCGACACGTCGCGTGGGACGCCGCTGTGGGTGAACAGGATGGTCCTCGACTCCGATCTGGTCATAGGCGACGGGTACATAGAGCCCCACTTCTTCGCCGGCTACACGGGCGGCGGAAAGAACATAGTCCCAGGCGTCTCGGGGCTGGAGACGATAAAGGCCAACCACGGAGCCGAGATGATCGACCACCCCAAGGCGAGGGCCGGGGTGCTTGAGGGGAACCCCATCTACATGGACATCGTGGAGGGGGCGCGGATGGCCGGGTACCACCTCAGCGTCAACGTGACGCTGAACTCCATGAAGAGGGTGTCAGGCGTCTTCGCCGGCGACTTCGAGGAAGCCCACCTTGAGGGATGCGGCTTCCTTCGGAACCACGTGGGCGTGAAGACGGGCCCCGCAGACGTAGTCGTCACCACCAACGGCGGCTACCCGCTGGACAGGGACCTCTACCAGGCGGTGAAGGGGATGACCGTCGGCGAGGCATGCGTCAAGGACGGCGGCGTCATCGTCGTCGCCTCCGAGTGCAGGGACGGCGTAGGGCACCTCGAGTTCAGGAGGCTCGTCGAGGAGTCCCGGAGCCCCGGCGAGATACTTGAAACCGTGAGGAGCCCCGGTTTCTTCATGATAGACCAGTGGGAGGCCCAGACACTTGCGAGGGTGCTCCAGAGGGCCCAGGTGATATGCGTTACGGGCGGAGTGGAGGCCGACGATGTGCGGAAGATGCACCTGACCCCAGCCCGGAGCCTAGACGACGCCGTGAAGAAGGCGTTAGAAGCCGTCGGCCGGGACCCCGAGATAAACATAATACCCGGCGGGCCTTCTACGATTCCGCTACTGGGGTGATGCTCATGCGGCAGGAGGGTTTGGTTCAGAGAGTCGAGGTGACCGCGCTGGTCCACGCGACCGAGGACGAGTCCAAGGTGAGGAAGGCTGTCCTGAGCCTGCTGCCGCCGGGCATCGATCCGCCGGCGTTCGAGGCTGATAAGCTGAAGGGCTACTACGGGGACCCCATAACCGCCCTGAGGCTCAACGTGAAGCGCAGGAAGCCGGCCACGGAGCTGCTTGGCCACATCGTCAGACGGCTCTCGTCTCTGGACCTCCAGACCCTTCTGGACGAGCTTCCCCAGCGCATCGACGGATCGAAGAACCTCTACCTGAGGCTCGACAAGCAGAAGGCGTACACCGGTGGGGCGGTGTTGGAGAGGCATGACTCCATCAGGGTCAAGGCTAGGCTCAGGCTCCCCCACAAGGCGGACCCCGTGGAGTCCATGCGGATCTACATAGAGTCCCTGGAGACCTTTCCCAAATGAGGCGCTTCATAGACCTCCAGATACTCCCCGATCCGGGGAAGACGGCTGAGATGCTGTGCCACGCCGACCGCCTGGGGTACTCGGCGGTAGGCTGCGTGGGGGACGCCCCGTCTGACGCCCCCATCGACGTGATATCGAGGCTCGACATCGCGCCTAGGAGCCAGCAGGATCTACAGCGGACGCTCAAGGAGAACAGGCTTAGACGCGAGGTGATATCGGTTCTGTGTCTATCCAGAGGCGTGGCCCGCCAAGCAGCCCGGGACCCCAGGGTAGACCTGCTGAGGTTCCCGAGGGACCCCTCGAGGAGGAGGACAGTCTGGCTTGATAGGCAGAACGCGTCGTCGGCGGGTGGAGGCGGGTGCAGCTACGAGGTGGTGGCCGGCGACCTGCTCACCCAGGACCCTGAGACGCTGGGCTACCTCGTCAAGCAGCTGAAAAAGGAGGCCTCGAACGCCCGCAGGTACGACGTACCCGTGGTGCTCTCAAGCGGGGCATCATCCGTCCACGGCATGAGGGACCCGAGGACGTTGGCCTCGTTGATGAGCCTCGCCGGGTTAGGCGAGGAGGAGTCGCTGGACATGGTATCCGTGAACCCGTCGGCCCTGGTGGAAAGAAACCGTGATAAGCTCTCCGAGTCATATGTCTCACCCGGAGTCAGGGTGATGGATACTTGAAGGAGAAGGCGAGGATAGACGTTCTGGTTCACTGCTTCTACCACAGGGTGGGTCTCCACAGGGGGCACCCCGTGCTGAGCGTCAGGTGGCCCCTCACGCCTATGCCTCAGGAGACGGTGAACGAGGTCTACGGAGGCAAGGTCTTCAGCCTCGGGAGCACCAACACGGTCCTCATAAGGGACGGGGACCTGAACATCGTCCACGACCCGGGGATACTGCAGCTGGGCAGGTACGGCACCCTCGGGATGAGGCTGGAGGAGCTCGGGCTGAAGCCAGACGACGTGGACGTCGTGATCAACAGCCACTGCCACTACGACCACATAGAGGCCAACTACATGTTCAAGGGCAAGCCGCTCTACGTCCACGAGGAGGAGGTGAAGTTCTGCGACAGGCTGTACTGGCCCGAGTTCACCGAGGCCTATATGGGCATCATGGACGTGAAGAGCTTCAAGGGCGAGGCCCGGGTCTCAGACAACGTGAGGATCATCGAGACGGTGGGCCACACCCCGGGGAGCGTGACGACCCTCGTGGAGACGGGGGACGGGCTCGTCGCCCTTGTGGGGGACGCCGCCATAGTGAAGGAGGACCTGCTCGAGCTGAGGCCGCCCAGCGTCGTCACCAAGAACCTTGAGGCCGACGTCGCCGTGGCCAGCCTGAGGAAGATCAGGGACCTGAACCCCGCGTTGGTGGTGCCCGGCCACGACGCGCCGTTCTCTCCACAAGGTTTAAAATAGTCTGATCTGTAAGGGTTGGCAGTGAAGTGATTTGCCGACGCACGGCTCCCTTACTAAGGCAGGAAAGGTGAGGGCTCAGACCCCCAAGATCGACGGTGTCCCGAAGAAGAGTCCCACCCCCAAGAGGAGGAACAGGTCTAACTACAAGAAGCGGATACTCTACACCAGGGAAGACCGCTTCAGGAGACGCTGAGCCTACTTCTCAGCGATCTCACGAATGAGCTGAACCAGGGCAGGGTCATCAGATACCTGAACAACAGCAGACCTATTGTCGCGATCAGACCCATGTAGCCTAGCCCCTTTATCCAGTCGAAGGGGCTTCCCGTGACGCCCGCGGACGTCTCAGGAGGCTCTTTCAGGTACTCGCTGGGCTGGTAGGAGGCGTTGGTCACCTGGGCGCTGTACGTGTATATGGTGAGTATTATAGCTAGCGACGTGACTAGGCCGAGGGGCAGCCTCCAGTTGGTGTCCGTAGACGCCTTGATGAGACGCATGTATATCTGTGGTATGCCCATTACTTTCATTTAGGCTTAAAGAAATGAGGTTAAAAACATGATGTACCTCTCTGGCGGTTACATCGTGAATAGTTTAAGGGGCTTCCTCGAAGGCGCCCCGATCATGACGCCGGTTTAGACTATAGGTAGGAGGAGACCCAGTCTATGACCGCCTTCTGCAGAGGGATCCTGTGTTCGCTGAACCCGTGGTCGGCGCCCTCGATCTCCACCAGCTTCTTGGGCTCGTTGGCCGCCTCGTAGAGCCTCCTGATGTCCGACGGCACTGTAACCGCGTCGTTGGTGCCCAGGACCACCATCAGCGGCGCGTGGACCTTCCTCACGGTCTCGACTGGGTTAAGCTCGGAGGCGGCGACCTTGACGTCCTGTCGCAGCTTCTCCTCCGTCCACCCAGCCAGTTTGCCCTCCGCCATCTTGAGGAAAACAGGTACGATGTTATCGAGGTACGGCTCCTCAGACCAAGGCTTCAGGTCTGAGGCGGGCGCCATGAGGACCCCCGTCTTCAGCGACGGGTCCAAGCTCAAGCACTTAGTCAGGGGCACGGCCCCCATGCTGTGGGAGACCAGCCCAACCCTGTTGGGGTCGACGAAGTTTAGGCCTCTCAGGTACTCGACAGCCGCCGCGGTGCTGGGCGCTAGGTTCGTCAGCCTGTACTCTCCTCCGCTTCCCCACGCCCCCATGTAGTAGAAGATGAGTACCGCCACGCCGTTTAGGGCGAGCTCCTCCGCCAGGTCCATGTTCTTGGTGTCGCCGGGGTACCCGTGGCAGACTGCTACGGCGGGGTACACGGATTCCTCCCTGGGTCGGTACAGGCGTCCGAGGAGCCTGACGCCTTCACAGGGGATGCTCGTGTCTTCGACGATTATGGCTTCAACCATTTTCACTCGTCTCTCCGTTATCGGTGTAACCTGCAACGTTTTTAACGCTGTCGAAACAAGTTCAGGGCGATGGGGAAGCGCATCACCACCAGGTTCAAGCCCAGGAACGTCTGGGTCCGCGAAATGGTTGAGGGGGACCCTTTCGTCGCCTCCTCTCTAGACGTGACGAAGGGCATGCTGAAGCTTCAGGCCCCCAAGCGGAGCCTATGCAGCGTCTGTAAGGGCGGGAAGATGCTCTGCGGGAAGACTAGCTGCCCCATAATGGCGCGTCTAGGCGCCTTCTCCAAGATGTTTCAGGGCGTCAAGGGAACCAGCATCGACGGAAGCAGCCCGCCCGGCGTCTTCGTCGGCCGATTCGGGTACCCATACGTCCAGATAGGCCCACTTACGCCGACTTTCCACGGTAACACCCAGATACTCGACTTCCCGGAGCGTTGGTTCGGCAAGAGCATAGACGAGATCATCGGCTACAGGAGCCAGCTCATCAGGGGGATGACCCCGGTGAACGTCCGCAAGCCCTGGAAGGCTGGGAGGCTCCTGGACAAGACCCGGGAGCTGAGCCTGGCGGAGCACTACGTCGAGACAGAGATGAAGCTCACGCGTAGGCCCACAAAGCGGTTCTACATGAACGACGACATCCAGCCCATAGGGCCCACTGCGCCCATGGAGGACGTGGACATAGGGTACATCAGGTGGAACAGGCACATGGAGAGGTGCCACTACGACGGCGACCTCAAGGCGGCGCCTGCCACGGTCAAGCTCTTCGAGGAGGGGCTCCCCGTGAGCAGCATCATGAAGGCCTTCAGCATGGGCAGCTTCGGCGTCGAGAAGAACCGCAGGCTCGTGCCCACCAGGTGGAGCATCACGGCCGTGGACGACCTCCTGGGGAAGCACCTGACGAGCAGGATAAAGGGCTACCCCCTGGTGAACCGGCACGAGGTCTACGAGAGCAACTACATGGGCAACCGCTTCGAGATCCTGCTGGTCCCGGACGCGTGGGCGTACGAGGCTTACGAGGCGTGGTACCCGAGGACCCTCTGGAACCCGTCTGAGGAGGAGGTGGCCATCGTGACGGACTGGGAGCCGTATAAAGGACGCTCGGCCTACGCGAGCATGGGCGGCTGCTACTACGCGGGCAAGCTGGCGGTGCTGGAGCACCTCGATGGGGAGAGGCGGCAGGCGAAGGTGTTCATCTTCAGGGAGGCGTACCCAGACTACATACTGCCTGTTGGTGTATGGCAGGTCCGGGAGAACTGCAGGAACGCCATGAGGCAGCCGCCCATGGTGTTCGACGCCTTCCAGACAGCGATAAACAACATCATGGGGAGGCTCAGCATACCGTTGGAGAAGTGGATGGAGGCGGGGCCCCTCCTGCGGCACACCATGACTCAGAGGAAGCTCACAGACTTCTTCCACTGACCTCATGCGAAGTGCAGTCACGGGGCTGATTCTACCAGCGGGTTCGTAATCTTACCCATGAAGAGTATTGTGCCTGTTCTGTCGTCTCTTATGACGAAGAAAAAGGGTCTATTCACGTAGAACTGCTTAGGTGGTGGCGGGGCACTAGTAACACTGATTCCTACGTTGGTGGCGGCAGCCGCCTCGGTTCCTTTTTCATCTATCTCGATCA
Source organism: uncultured Candidatus Bathyarchaeia archaeon (assembly GCA_964412065.1). Classification (GTDB taxonomy): domain Archaea; phylum Thermoproteota; class Bathyarchaeia; order TCS64; family TCS64; genus RBG-16-57-9. The sequence continues at coordinate 43 of CAYPNN010000068.1, read as the reverse complement.
CGGCTTTATGGTCAACAAAGTCGATGTATAGATTCTCGGGGCT
>CAYPNN010000067.1:0-7308 GCA_964412065.1 uncultured Candidatus Bathyarchaeia archaeon | reverse complement strand
GTTTCCGCCGTGGGGCCCAGGCGCCAGGGTCTGTATAGCCTCGTAGGCGGGGGATACTCCGATGGTCCCTATGAAGGGGTCAGCGGGTATCTCCAGTGTAGTTCCGTGGTCGGCCTCGTATACGACCTTGTCCTCTTTGATGTAGCTGACCTTGGTCTTGGGCTCCATCAATTTGAGCCATCCCTCGAGGGCGCCGAAGCCTGGTATTATGCTTGAGCCGCCCCACTCGGGTAGCTCTACGCCGAGTATCTCCACCACGAGGGTGTCCCCGGGCTCGGCTCCCTCAACGTAGATGGGTCCAGTCACGGGGTTCAGGGCGCCAACAGCTCCATCTTCTACGGCCTGCTGAAAAGTACGCTGAGGGCTGACGACCCCGCCGTAGGCGTCCCACGTCTCCACCTCAACCACCTCACCAGGCTTCACCCGCGCGACCGGCTCGGTGCGTGGGTTCAGCGTCGAGTTGTCCCAGGCGGTGAGCTCGTCTTTAGGTTTCCTCGCTATCCTCTTGACCATCACAACCACGGTAGCCACTTGGTTTCAAGGGATTAAACGGTTACCCCGAGTGTATGGCGAAAAACGGAAAGAATAAAAATAGGCGGCGTGGTTGTGTTATAGCAGTCAGTCAGGATGGACTATCAACTGAGGTGAAAAGTATGGAATACATGTATGCCGCCATGCTGCTGCACAGCGCAGGCAAGGAGATCACCGAGAACGGGATCAGCAACACCCTCACAGCGGCGGGGGTCAAGCCAGACGCGACGAGGATCAAGGCTCTGGTCGCCGCCCTCGCAGAGGTCAACATCGACGAGGCTCTCAAGGCTCCGGTCTTCACCGCCGGCGCCGCCCCTGCCGCCGCCCCTGCGGCAGCCGAGGAGGCAGCTGAGGAGGAGAAGCCTGAAGAGGAAGAGAAGAAGGAAGAGGAAGAGGACCTTCAGGGTCTCGGAGCCCTCTTCGGTTAGGCTCTCCCCCAAGTTTCTTCTAGATCGAGCCCGTAAACTAGTTCTAGTGAGCCATACCCAGATGCCACAGGATAGTCTACATCTCGTCCATTCCCTTGAGCTACCCTTAAACGATTCACATTCTCGAATGAGGTGGTTTGATTGATCAGCCCTGACAAGTTGAAGAAGATGTACCTAGAGTTCTTCCAGATAAAGGGACATAAAGTGATAGCGAACGCGTCTCTCATACCGGAAAACGACCCAACCGCGTTATTCACCTCGGCTGGGATGCATCCGCTTGTGCCGTATCTGCTGGGTCAGCATCATCCAAGCGGGAAAAGGCTTGTAAACGTGCAGAAGTGCCTCAGAACCAGCGACATCGATGAGGTGGGGGACAGCTTCCACCTGAGCTTCTTCGAGATGCTGGGGAACTGGTCTCTCGGAGACTACTTTAAGGGGGAATCGATACCGTGGAGCCACGAGTTCCTCACAAGCAAGGAGTGGCTCAACATCGACGAGGAAAAGCTGAGCGTCACGGTCTTCGCCGGGGACGAGAAAGCGCCAAGGGACACTGAAAGCGCGAGGATATGGGAAGGACTCGGAATCCCGAAGGATAGAATATTCTATTTGCCTAGAAAGGATAACTGGTGGGGGCCCATAGGCAGCACTGGACCCTGTGGGCCCGACACGGAGATGTTCTACGACACAGGGAAGGAGCCGTGCGGAAGCGAGTGCAAGCCCGGCTGCGGCTGCGGGAAATACAACGAGATATGGAACAACGTCTTCATGGAGTACAACAGAACCCCGGAAGGAGAGTACGAACTGCTTGAACAGAGGAACGTCGACACGGGGATGGGGGTCGAGCGGACTGTTGCAGTCTTACAGGGGAAGGATAATGTATACGAGACCGAGTTATTCGTCCCCATTGTAAATAGAATCAAAGAACTAGCTGATATCGGAGAAATTTCTAAAGAGCAAACTAGAAGCGTCAGAATAATATGTGATCATTCACGGGCAGCTACTTTCATCCTAGCTGAAGGGATAGTTCCCTTGAACGTGGAGCAGGGATACGTTCTGAGGAGACTCATCAGGGGAGCCATCAGGCACGGGAAGCTGCTGGGCATAGAAGAGGAGTTCATGAGTGAGTTATCCCGGATCGTGATAGAGACATACTCTGAAGATTACCCTCACCTGAAGTCGAACGAGGACTTCATAGTGACCGAGCTGGAAAAAGAGTACAACAAGTTTAGCCACACGCTGGAAAGGGGTCTAAACAGGTTCAACAGAATAGTCAGAGAAAAGAAGGAAATCGACGGCAAGGACGCCTTCCTCCTCTACCAGAGCTTCGGCTTCCCAATAGAGATAACAAAGGAACTCGGGAACGAGAACGACATCTATGTTGACGTAGACGGCTTTTACGAAGAGTTCGAGAAACATCAGAAGGTGTCCAGAGCCGGAGCCGATAAAAGGTTTGGCAGCGGCTTAGCTGACAAGTCTGAGGCGACGGTGAGACTGCACACCGCGACGCACTTACTCAACGAGGCGTTGAGACGTGTCCTGGGGAAGGACATCGCCCAGATGGGTTCAAACATAACACGGGAACGTCTGCGGTTTGACTTCAACTTCGACAGAAAGCTGACTGACGAAGAGATAAAGGAAGTAGAAGAGCTGGTTAACAGGCAGATCGAGAAGGCTCTTCCAGTCAAGAGAATCGAGACTACTTTAGACGAAGCGATAGAGATGGGGAGCCAAGCAGTGTTCGAGCAGAAATACGGGGAAAAGGTCTCCGTATACTCTATAGGCGACTTCTCGATGGAGCTGTGCAGCGGTCCACATGTGAAGAACACGGGCGAGCTTGGGCGATTCAAGATAATAAAGGAGGAAGGTATCTCCGCAGGCGTGCGGAGGATAAGAGCAGTCCTAGAATGATTGCGTTCTTACCCCACTTCCACAAAATTAAACAAAAATCACCGAGTTGTTTGATGCCATGCTACGCCTCGTCCAAAACCAGCTCTCCTAGTTTCCCTTCATACAGTGATCTTGATCTCCTCAGGCTCTCCCTTGTTCCCGTTCTCGTCGATGCACCAGAAAACCAATGTGTGCTCACCAACACCCTCGATTATTGGTGGACCGTGGAGAAGGTTAACGGGGGTCCCCCCGTCCAAGGTATACCAAATCTCGGCGACGTTGGCCGCCTCCGATGATTGGAGGGCGACGACTGCGCCGTCTTCAAAGAAGTAAACCTCGGCAGTTACGTTCGGCGGCTCACCGTAGTCAATCGTGACGAAGTAGTCATTCTGAGCGCGTTTACCTTTGTTGTCCCAAACCCTCTGCCTGACCAAGTATCGCCCTGGCTCTGTGAACTGGTGCGTGCATGACTTGGTATAGTACCTCACTGTGGGGTCACCGAAGAAGATCCATTCATAGTTCTTTATCCGACCGTCAGGGTCCACGGATGTGCCGTTGAACTCGATGACGTCGAAGTTTGTGAACTCCAGTTTAGATGACGCCTTTGATTCGCCGACGACCCTGACCGTGCAGGAAACATCGGGCCTACTGTTGTCGGGGTCCCTGACATACGTTACACCGGAGTAATACCCGGTGGGGTAACTTTTACCTGATAGGGCAACGACGGCGTAGGATGTGCTCATGTGCTTGTTGAAACCCGGGTTCCCTGGCTGCCAGTTGAATGAGCCGTCGGGGTTCTGGAGGGACTTGAGGTGGTCGATCGGGCTGTTGCCTCCCGAAAGCCATGTCGCCGGGTCCTCCCCTGAAGAGGTGAGTGCCGAGATACCCCAGCTATCGGAGTCGCTGTTGGATGCCCCCCACGAGGGGAATCCGCCGTCCGGCATCTGCTGGCCTCGGATGTAGTTGAGGGCGTCCTGTATCACCGAGCTGGTTTGGCTTACGCCCGAAGCCCGGAGCGCCATGACAGCAGCAGACGTGTCGTCGACGTCGGACGCGGCGCCCAATGCCCACCCCCACCCCCCATCAGGGTTCTGGTGGGTTACTATGAAGTTCACCGGATCGGCTATGGACGGGTCAGTCGCAGGGGTCATGGCTGAGCGCAACGCCATCACTGGCCAGAAGTCGTCGAAAAGCCATGACGGGTCGCCGTACTGCCCAGAGTCTAAAAGGCTCTGGAGCTTGGAGACGTAGTCGTAGCCGTCGATGTCCGACGAGTCTAGGCCGCTGGCGGACATGGCTAGGAGGAACCGGGATAGCTGGGATACGTCGTTCTTATCTATTGAGCCTGCGTTGTTGACTAGATACTCTGTTACGCTAGCTCCGCCTGAGTCGAAGGTGTTCGGGTCTAGGTTTGCTGCCTTTATCGCCATCGCGGCCCAGCACGTGGTGCCATAGTCGTTTATCGAGCCATCGGCGTCCTGGTTGTCTCTGAGATACGTTATGGCTGCCTGTACCTCGGGGTCGCTTGTGGCCGTGGACGCAGGCATTACTTGGAGGGTTGAGAATACGATGACCAAGACGATTAGCAGGCTCCTGGGTGGTGGGTGGGTTTTAGTTAAACGCATAATCAATACCAGTTGGATGGATCATCCATCCAACATATAAGCTCTTCTAACGGGCATCCGTATCCCCGCGCGGTGGGTAACCGTTTTTACTCACAACCTTTATTCCGGCGTCTTATACAAGGTTGACAGAGTTAGAGGATAGTATGCATATGGTTGACTGGAAAGCCATCGAGGAGAAGTGGCAGAGGCGCTGGGCGGAAGCCGGCGCCTTCGAGACGGAGCCCGACCCGGATAAACCCAAGTTCTACCTGACGGTGGCGTACCCGTATCCTAACAGCCCGCAGCACATCGGGCACGGGCGGACGTACACCTTGACGGACGTCCACGCCCGGTGGAGGCGGATGCAGGGCTACAACGTGCTGCTGCCCATGGCGTGGCACTACACTGGCACACCCCTCTTCGCCATGGTGGAGAGGCTCAAGGAGAGAGACCCCGAGCTCCTCGATACGTTCCTCAACCTCTACAACATCCCCGAGGAGAAGCTCCACGAGCTGGAGGACCCCATCAGCATGGCGAGGTACTTCGCCGAGGAGATCAAGAACGGGATGCATCGCATCGGGTACAGCATGGACTGGCGCCGCGAGTTCACCACCGTGGACCCGATCTACAGCAAGTTCATAGAGTGGCAGTTCGAGAAGCTGCGCAGGAAGGGCTACATCACGCAGGGCAGCCACCCCGTGGGGTGGTGCCCCAGCTGCGGCAACCCCGTTGGGCAGCACGACACCGTGGGCGACAAGGAGCCCGAGATCGAGGAGTTCACGGTCATCAAGTTCACGAAGGACGACGTGGTGTTCCCGGCGGGCACGCTGCGCCCCGAGACTGTGTTCGGCGTCACCAACATGTGGATCAACCCCGAAGCCACCTACGTCGAGGCAAAGGTGGACGACGAGACCTGGGTGATCAGCGCGGAGGCGGCGGACAAGCTTGAGCTGCTGGGGCACAGGGTCGAGAGGGTCAGCGAGTTCCAGGGAGGCAAGTTCGTCGGCGTCACCATCACCAACCCGGTGACGGGCGAAGAGTTCCCAATGCTGCCAGCCAGCTTCGTGGACCCCAAGGCTGTGACCGGCGTCGTCATGTCGGTGCCCGCCCACGCGCCGTTCGACCTGGTTGCGCTGGATCAGCTGAAGCGGGAGGCTAGGAAGAACCCTGACGCCTACAGGTTCAAGCCCAGCGACATCAAGGACCTGGAGCCCATCAGCGTCATCGAGATAGACGGCTACGGCCCCGTGCCCGCACGGGACGTCGTGGACCGCATGGGGATCACCGACCAGAAGGACCCCAAGCTGGAGAAGGCCACCAAGGAGGTCTACAGCGCCGAGTTCCACGGAGGCAGGATGAGGAACAACACGGGCCAGTACGCGTCTCTGCCTGTGCAGCTAGCCAAGGATGCGGTCAAGGAGGACATAGTAGCCAAGGGCTTCGCGACCACGATGTACGAGATGCTGGAGCCCATCCAGTGCCGGTGCGGCAGCGAGGTCGTGGTCAAGATATTCGAGAACCAGTGGTTCATCAACTACGGCGACCCCGCGTGGAAGAGGCTGGCACACGAGAACATAGACAGCATGGCCATCATACCCATCGAGCTTCGCCAGGAGTTCCACAACGTCGTGGACTGGCTCCGGGAGAAGGCGTGCGCCAGGAAGGCCGGACTGGGGACGCCGCTGCCGTGGGCGCCGGACTGGATAATAGAGGCGCTGAGCGACTCCGTCATCTACATGGCGTACTACACGGTCATAAAGGGCATCAACGAGGTGGGGCCCGAGCCTGAGCAGCTGACTGAGGAGTTCTGGGACTACGTGTTCCTAGGTAGAGGCGACGCGGAGAGCGTCGCGGACTCCACAGGGTTCCCCGCGGAGAAGCTGATGGAGATCCACAAGGAGTTCAGCTACTTCTACCCGCTAGACGCCCGCCACAGCGGACGCGACCTCATCAGCAACCACCTAACTTACATGGTGTTCTGCCACGACGGCATCTGGCCCAGAGAGCTTTGGCCCAAGGGGATCGTCGTCAACGGCAGCGTGCTGATGGAGGGCAGCAAGATGAGCAAGAGCCTCAACAACATCATACCGCTGATAAACGCCATAGACGACTTCGGCGCCGACCCGCTGCGCCTGAGCCTCATGATAACGGCGGAGCCCCTTAAGGACGCCGACTTCAGCCCCGACCTGGCCAAGAACATGGGGGACAACCTGGAGCGGTTCCACCAGCGCGCCGTGAAGATCATAGAGCAGGGTAGAGGCAGCCCGGATAACCTGCATGACATCGACCGCTGGATGCTGAGCAGGCTCCAGAGCTACATAGCCGAGGCCGACGAGGCGTTGAAGGAGCTGAAGGTCAGGAAGACCATCCACGCCGCCATGTACAACCTGAACCAGGACATGGACTGGTACCAGAAGCGCGTCGCCAGACAGATTGAGATGCCTGAGCGTATGGACGCGATACGCTACGTGGAGTGGAGGGTCCTGGACACGCAGGTCAGGATGATGACGCCGTTCACGCCACACCTCTGCGAGGAGATCTGGGAGAAGATGGGCGGCGAGGGCTTCATAGCGTTCGCCGAGTGGCCCAAGGTCGACGAGTCCTACGTGAGCCAGGAGAGCGAGGTGCTGGAGAGGATGATACAGACCTGCATGGAGGACATCCAGAAGATCACCCGAGTCACGGGCATCAGCCCCGCCAAGATCCACTTCTACACGGCCGACGGCTGGAAGTGGAAGATCTACCTGAAGGCGCTGGAGCTGGCGAAGAGGGAGCAGCTGGACGTGGGCACCCTCATCAAGGAGGCGTTCAAGGACGCCGAGATGAAGGCCAGGAGCAAAGCCGTGCCCGGCTACGCC
>CAYPNN010000066.1:6934-7349 GCA_964412065.1 uncultured Candidatus Bathyarchaeia archaeon | reverse complement strand
AAGTACGCGAAGGACGTCGTCACCCTCGGGTGAGGCACCCTAGGTTTTTATCGTTCCCCACCCCTCTCTTCCTGCATCGGCTTGTCGGATGAATACTCTGTTCGCTGGTTCAAGGAGGACGACCTCCCCACCTACATCGAGGGGCTGAACAGGGCTCTGTACGACGAGTACGACGAGGAGGTGTTCGACTGGAAGTTCCGTCGGGCGCCTTTCAGCCTCGGCTTCACCTCCATCGCCGTCGTGGAGCACGTCCCGACGGGGGCGCCGGTGGCCTTCAACCCCTTCATGCCTCTGGAGGTGAGGGTCGGAGGCGAGGTCTTCACGGCTCTCCAGGGCGTCGACGGTTTCGTCGACGAGGCTCATAGGAGGAGGGGGCTCTTCCAGAGGACCATCACCTTCATGGCGGAGGAGATGA
>CAYPNN010000066.1:4408-6924 GCA_964412065.1 uncultured Candidatus Bathyarchaeia archaeon | reverse complement strand
GCGCAGCCCGGAGCTGCTGTTCAGCTTCAACCTCGCGGAGGCGGCTGAGGCGGCGCACAAAGCCGACTCGGAGCGTGTGTACGACATGGACAAGTGCCTCCTGGGTCGGGACGGCTTCGCTGGCTTGACGCGGCGCGGCGGCGTAGAGCTGGAAAAAATAGACACGGAGACGTATCAGCGCCTATACATGGAGTGGGCTGAGGCGAGCGGACTCATCCACTTCCACAGAACCGCGCCGTACCTGAGGTGGCGCGTCGACGAGAACCCCGTTAGGGAGGTGACGCCCTACCGGCTGGTCTCCGGCGGCGTGTCGCGCGGCTACGTCGTGGTCGACGAGGTGGCCGAGGGCGGCGTCAACCAGCTGACCATAGACGACTACACGCCGGGGCTGCTCGAAGCGACGCTCCCGGAGGCTGTAACATGCCTGAAGGAGGTTCACCTCGACGCCGGCGTCGTGGAGGTCAACGCCGTGCACGGCAGCCGGCTCGAGGAGGCCGCCTCCAAGCTGGGCTTCACCGTGACGCCGTGGCTCACCGTCATCATGAAGGCGCTGAACAACACGGTCCAGGTGGGCGGGGAGGTCTACAGGGGCGAGCTGCGGCTGTCGGGTGTCAGAAACTGGCACCTCACACCCAGCGACATCTACTGAGGAGCCTTCACCTCTCGGCAGCTATGTACCTTCTGTACACCCTGTCAACGGCTTCGGGGGTGAGCGTGAGCCTCATCTCGATGCCGGTCCTGGGGTCTTCCTTCGCGACGGTGAACCCGAACTTGCCCCAGATCTCCCTCAAGGGCCGCCCCTGCTCGTCGCGCTCCTCCGTGACCAGTTTGCTGGTCCTGTAGCCCCGCCAGTAGCAGTGGATGATCTCGAGGGCGAACAGGGTGCTGCCCACCCCCTTCCTCTCGATGAGGGTCGCGGAGCTGTCGCTGAAGAAGGCGCCCTCCCCCTCGTCATCGTAGCCGTAGTCGAAGCCCACGGGTCTACCGTCCAGGTGGAGAAGCAGGAGGAGGAAGCCCTTCGTGCTCGCGCGGACGTCTATCTCTTCTCTGTCGTACTGTAGCTCCTCCCTGAACTTCTCGTGGTCGATGTCCATGATGATTCGTTTGAGCCGGTCGTCGAGGCCGTGGTGAACCGTGATCACGCATTCTCCGCCCATGGAGCGGCTCAGCTTGGCCTCCGCCGCCCTCAACGCGTCCTCGAAGGAAGGGATCTCCACGCTCATCGACGGTTTACCTTGATTCCTTCCTTGTCATCGAAGCACGGCATCGTGAACTTCTCCAATTGTGCATGGCTTGTCAATACTTCGAGTGAAACGAATATATGCGTTATCTCGATGCACATTCGATCGGTTCATCCAGGTGTCCACCTCATGTTTAATACGATTGAGGTCAACGTTTAGTCATGTCAAGTCATCGCATCGTCATCGGCGGCATGTCGCACGAGACCAACACCTTCAGCACCGTGAAGACGACGCTGGAGGATTTTCACCCCATCTACGGCGACGAGATCGTGGAGACCCTCAAGGGCACGAGGAGCGGAGTAGGCGGCTACATCGACGTCCTGGAGCGCGAGGGCTTCGAGTACGTCCCAACCATCGTGGCTGGGGCCACGCCGGCGGGGCCCCTCAGGAACGAGGACTACTGGGAGATCGTGGAGGAGATAAAGGAGGGCATCAGGGGCGCTGGGAGGGTGGACGGGGTTCTCCTCTCCCTCCACGGCGCCATGATCGCGGAGGGCGTCCCCGAGGCGGAGGGGACTCTGCTCAGAGAGGTCAAGGCGCTGGTGGGCGAAACCCCAGTCATAATCACCCTCGACCTCCATGGCCTCATCTCGGAGATGATGGTGGAGTACTGCGACGCCATCTTCGGCTACGACACCAACCCCCACGTGGACATGTACGAGAGGGGCGTCGAGGCCGCCGAGTGCGTGGTTAAGGCTGTCCGGAGAGAGCTGAGGCCCGTCGTCGCCCACAGGAAGCTCAGGATAGTGCCGCCGACGATCAACCAGCGCACCACGGAGGGGCCCATGGTGAAGCTGCTGGAGACGGCGAGGCGCATGGAGCGGCAGCCGCGGGTGCTCAACGTCTGCCTATTCCCCGCGTTCCCATACGCCGACGTGGAGAGGGTTGGCTCGGCGGTGGTGGCCGTGACAGACGGCGACCCCGAGCTGGCTCAGAGGCTATGCGACGAGCTGGGGGAGCAGATGTGGGGCCTCAGGGAGGAGTTCCTGAAGCCCCTCACCCCCATCGGGGAGGCTGTCAAGACGGCGATGGACGCCCCCGAGGGCCCCATCATCCTCGCCGACGTGGCGGATAACCCCGGCGGAGGGGCCCCGGGTGACGGCACCGAGATACTCAGGGAGCTGCTGAAACGGGGCGCCGAGAACGTGGGCGTCGCCTGCATCAAGGACCCGGAGGCGGTGGCCAAGGCGATAGAGGCTGGCGTGAAGGGGACCCTAGACATGGAGATCGGAGGCAAGACTGACGATTATCACGGAAAGCCGCTCAGGGTGAAGG
>CAYPNN010000066.1:0-4398 GCA_964412065.1 uncultured Candidatus Bathyarchaeia archaeon | reverse complement strand
CCATCACCGACGGCAGGTTCATCCACAAGGCCATGGCGGTGGGGGTCCCCGCCGACGTGGGCAGGACGGCCGTCATCAACGTGAAGGGGATCGAGATCATCCTCACCGAGAGGAGCCACGCCCCCAACGACCCCGAGATCTACAGGCGGAACGGCGTCGAGCCCACGGACAAGAAGATACTGGTGCTGAAGAGCCGGGGCCACTTCAGGGCCGCCTACGAGCCCTTCAGCAAGGCGGTGATCGAGGTGGACGCGCCGGGGCTGACCACGCCGAACCTTGGATGGTTCACATACAGGAACATACCGAGGCCTATCTGGCCCTTCGACGAAATCTGATCCATTCACCTTTAGCCATGAAGCCGCCGTTCCAGGCAACCAGCAAGAGCCCAGCCAGAATTTTTTTCACAGATTACAAGTAACTTGTAACAAGCAACCTAGAAAAAAAACGTTTATTCCATGTAAACAAGAAAATTCCCTGCCGCAGAAATTTTATTCCGTAATACCAAGTAGCAGGGTACAAGCCCCCAGAGAAGCCCCCGATCACGCCCAGAAAACGCTTATCCCGTGTGACAAGGATATTGAAATCCTCAACATAGTCACAGCAAATGTAAAACAAAATTCTTGCTCACATGCCGGGTGTGGGGTGCCCACCCATTATTTCACTATTATATGCATAACGAGGTAGTACATGTAGCAGCGCTCAAGGAATGGTTAAAACGTATAGACAGCCAATTACAACCAGAGGTGAACTATCGGATGTATGAATACAAGTTTGTTAAGATAGACTTGGAGGGGTTCTGGGTGGCTACAAAGAAGCCGAAAGAGGATCATCATGCGATTATCGAAAAGTACGCAAAGGATGGTTGGAGGCTTGTGCAGATCTTCGCCCCCTCTGTATCGGTGAGGGCCGGAGGCGTGTCCGATTACTTCGAACTAATATTCGAGAAAGAAATCAAGTAAAAAAAATTTTTTTTGTGCACACACAAAAAATACTAGTAAAAAGAAGTCGAATCCTCGAGCGCTTGTTTATACACTGATATATTGAATCGGGAATGTTAGGATTGATTATGAATAAAGAATAAATAATTAACTTGATGGACTAAACCATATGTCAATAGCTATATGGGTTGCGATCTTTGTTCCAATCTTTGTTGTAGTATTTTTACCTTACATTCGTAAAATGAGTGAAGAAAAGAAAGACAAGTTAGTTCGCATCGAAGCGCGTGCATTCAACTTGGAATCATAGGCGCATATATCCGAAAACACCATCATCCAGGGGGGAGGGTGGGTAAGCGAGAAAAGGCGAACCGAAGCTCTTTCCACCGACAGGAGCCCCAGAAACACCCCTTTATGATCCAATTATATACAAAAGTGTCGTCCACCGAACACAGAAACGCTGCTCCAAAAACGCTTTTGGAAAGTAACCTGCTACGAGTAATCGTAGCTCCACTCGTCGCACTCCCGCCGCATTATCACGGACTCTATGTAGCCAAGCTTCTCACAGTAGCAGAACTCGTCCAAGCTAAAGCCACGCCTCTCCAACGCGTTTACTATCTCCTTGTTCTCCTGCCCAAGCCTCAGCCTGACCTCCTCCGTGATCTCCGCGGCGTGGACGCAGTCGGCGCATGCGACCATCGATATCAGAAAGAAAAACAGCGTAGAGGAATATAGAGCATTGGGACAAACAATAAAAACCCGCCGCTCAAATTCAACCAGAACCCGGTGACCGCATGAAGCTCAAAGGCATAGTATTCGACCTCGACAGCACCCTCGTATACAGCCACGTAGACTTCCCCAAGATGAAGAAACGGATCATAGAGCTCCTTGAGAGCCACGGACACCCCCCGGGGACCATCAGCCCCACGGACCAGACAACGGTCATCATAATGGAGCACGCAGAACACGAGTGGGATAAACAGGGCAAACCAGAGGAGGAACGACGGAGGCTACGCGACGCCATCACAGAGTACATGAACCAAGGCGAGCTCGAAGCAGTCGAGACCCTAACGGAGATCCCCGGCGTCTCTGAGGCAATAGAAAAGCTCAAAGCAAAAGGTCTCAAGCTAGCTGTTCTCACCAGGGGCCACCGCGAGTACGCGATAGAGGTTCTCAAGAAGACGGGCATTCATGGCTACTTCGACGTAATACTGGGGAGAGGAGAGACGCCTCAGCCCAAGCCCTACAGGGAGGCCATCGACTACACAGTCAGACAGATGGGTCTCACCGTAGACGACGTCATCATGGTAGGCGACCACCAGATCGACTACGACTCCGCCAAGAACAGCAGATGCAGGTTCATAGGAGTCGCCACAGGCCGCCGCGGCCTCAGAAGCTGGGAGAACGAGACCCCGCCTCCTGTGCTCCTTGACAGCGTAGCCGACCTGCCAGCCTACATCGAAGAAAATTTTAATTAAAAAAGATAGTTTTTTATCTCGACCCCTTACCTATACAACAAATCCTCACAAAGCAATTGCATGGAGGAGATAACATGAGTATCAAAGACGAGTACAGGAGAAAGATGGAGCAGGCCATGTCCATACTTAACATGATCGCAGACGACAACACCACGCCGAGGAACATAAGGCGGACGGCTAAACAAGCCGCCGACATGCTCCTTGACGAGAGCCTCAGCGTCGCCGCCAGGGCAGCCAACTCCATAGCCATACTGGAGGATATAAGCCAGGACCCCAACATGCCCATGTACAGCCGCACCCGCATCTGGAACGCCATAAGCGTCCTAGAGGGGATACGTGACTAGTGGAGACGCCTTTTAACCAACCATTCTTTATGTATAGACCAAGGTGAAACCAGTGGAAAGAAGGTTCAGATTCGAGGGCCCCCGGTTGGAGGGCGTCGGGGTGATAGCGCTAGTGATCATAGTGATAGCGGGCGGCCTGTTGTTCTTCGGCGTAGGCCGCATCGGCGTCGGCTACGTGGCCGTCATAGTTGACCCCGTATTCGGGACAACGAGCGTAGTCGGCACCGGCAGCAACGCCCAGTACTTCATAAAGGCGCCTTGGGCCAGCATCTACAAGATATACGTAGCCACGGACAGCGTCCACATGTGGAGCGACGTCGCCGAGGCAGGGGACTTCCCGGCGGTAGAGAGCCTCACAAAGGATGGGCTCAAGGTGGATGTCGACGTAACCGTGCGCTGGAGGATTGACCCCAGCGGAGCCGCCGACCTGTTCAGAAGGTACCCGACTCTAGACTGGAGAGGGAGAGCCGTGATACCCATAATACGGGAGACCATCCGGAACCTTCTCGTGGACTACACAGCCATCCAGACCATAGAGCAGAGAGCCAACATCGGAGTGGTGCTGAGAGCCCAGCTGGAGGAGTCCTTCAGGCAGGAGCCCAGCATCGGTGACGCGATAATACTGGACGCAGTCAACATAAGGAAGATAGCCCTGCCCGCCAACTTCGTCAACGCCATAGAGAAGAAGCTCGCCGCGGAGCAGCTGTCCATAGCAGCCGAGTTCAACAAGACCCGGCTCCTGGTCATCGCCGACGCGAACGCTCAGTCCGCCATCAAGCAGGCCGAGGGCGTGGCCCAGTCCAGGCTCATAGTCGCCAACGCAACGAGGGAGGCGTTGCTAACGATCGCGGAGGCGGACCCCGGCATCGACCTGGACGAGCTCACGAGGCTTTACCTCTACCTGGAGACTCTGAGTGACATCGCGGAGACGGGGAAGAGCCAGTTCATCGTGGTGCCCGAGGACACACAGCTCATAATCCCCACGGGATGACTCTTTTTATACCCTCAAAACCATGATATAGTGGGTGCGTCCTTGGAGACTGAGACGGTCTCAGCCCCATGGATCCTGAGGATCTCGTGGGAGGAGCTGACGACGCTGTCGGTGTGCCTGTGCCTGGACCTGCTCGAGTTCGTTGCGCCGATGCTTCTGACGCCGGTGCTCGGTGACATACTGGACATCGCCGGCTTCCTGTTCTGCGTCGTCTACTTCAACGTCGTAGGAGCCATCTCGCTGCTGGAGCTCGTGCCGGGGCTCGACGTCGTGCCCTTCTTCTCGTTGACCTGGCTCGCATGGTACCTCCTCAGGAGACGAAAGCTACGGCAGCGAGTAGAGGAGCAGCTCGGGGAATGGCTCTAGAGATGAACCCTTTTTCCATAACAGATAGATAACCTGCGCCCCAGGGAACGGTGATGAGCTACCGGACACGGATCTACCCAGAGATGTGGCTAGCCGTCATAACGGCGATAGTGTTCTTCCCCATGATGTTAATGCTCAACCAGCAGAGAAACTTCGATCTCTGGCGTTTCAGCCTACTCTTCACCCTAATAATCACGGTGATCTACTTCTACGCCTGGTGGGAGATAAAAAAGTCCTTTAAACTCAAGTCGAAGAGGTAGCCGTCCGAGAAAAAACCTTTATGC
>CAYPNN010000065.1:0-7429 GCA_964412065.1 uncultured Candidatus Bathyarchaeia archaeon | reverse complement strand
GAGTAGCCGAGACCCAGGCACACCGCCTCCACACGTATCTCGCCTACATGCGGCACCTCTTCCAGCAGCCGGTCCCTGACCTCAGATAATATGTCCTTCATGGCTCTTCCAGCTCATCCATAATATTCGTCTCGGTCATGTTTACTTTTATGCCTTAAATAACCGGGGAGAAAGTAGAATCGGGTGACTAAGCTGGACGCCGCCGAGAAGATAGCCGGACACATAGCCGGCACCACATACATGGACCTTCCGGAACCCGCCGTAACGGCCGCGAAGAAGGTGATAACCGACCTCCTCGGCGTCACCGTGGCGGGCTCCTCATCACCCGAGTCAAGGCAGGTGCTGGGCCTCGTGAGGAGCTGGAGAGGCCGCGGGGAGAGCCGGATCCTCGTCCACGGCGACAGGGTGCCAGCGCCGGACGCGGGGCTCGTCAACGGCGTCATGGGCCGCGCACGGGACTTCGACGATGTCCACGAGGCCGCCGTCCTTCACCCCTCCGTCTCCGTGGTCCCCGCCGCCCTCGCCGCAGCCGAGCTCCGAGGCGGAGTCACGGGCAGGGAGTTCATCACGGCGGTCGTCCTCGGCGTGGATCTGACGTGCAGGCTGGGAATGGCCCCCACGAGGGGCCCCAACGTGAGCGGGATGTCGACGACCTGGCAGTGCGGCGTCTTCGGGTCGGCGGCCGCGGCCGGCAGGGTCCTCGGCCTAGACGCGGACGAGACGCTGAACGCCCTGGGGATAGCGTACAGCCAGGCCTCCGGGAACCAGCAGAGCATCGTCGAAGGAGCAACGGTGGTCAGGGTGCAGCAGGGCCTCACCACGAAGGCCGGGATAACGTCAGCCCTGCTCGCCATGAATGGAGTCACCGGCCCCAGGGAGCCGCTGGAGGGCAGGTTCGGGTACTACCCCGTCTACCACCGAGGAGAGTACGACAGGGGAGCCCTCCTCGACGGCCTGGGCGAACGGTACGAGATAGTCAACACCAGCATCAAGCCCTACCCCTGCTGCAAATGGACGCACCAGGCTATAGAGGCGGCACTGGGCATCGTCAGGGAGGAAGGCGTCGAGCCGGAAGCCGTGGAAGCCGTCGAGGTGCGCCTAAACAGGCAGGCCTACAACCTGGTCTGCGAGCCCATGCAGCTTAAACGCCGCCCCCGCAGCGTCGTCGACGCCCAGTTCAGCGTCCCCTTCACCGTCGCGGCCGCCATGGTCCGGGGGCTGGTCTCTCTGGACACCTTCACCGAGGAAGGCATCAGGGACCCCAAGATACTGGAGATGGCTGAGAGGGTGGAGGCCAAGGTCGACCCCGGGATCGAGGCGCGGCACGGGAGAGGGATAGCGCCCGAGGTCGTCGAGATCAGGACGAAAGACGGAGACACCTACGTGAGGCTCGTAGAGCACGTGAAGGGTAGCCCCCGCGCCCCTATGAGCCTCGACGAAGTCAAGGAGAAGTTCAGGGGCTGCACAGCTTAGTCGGCCAAACCGGTGCTCAGGGAGAACGTTGAGGAGGTTCTCGGGGCGGTTGCTGAACTGGAGAAGCTGAGAGAGGTCTCGTCGTTGATCGATCCGCTGACGTTATAGATAATACCCATGGTCGGTTTTTTATTATCCTCGGCGATATGTCTCCACCGTAGATGGTTAACCATGGTAACGTTGGAAGAGGTCCACGAGCTGGGAACAGAGCTTGAGCGGTGGCTCCGGATGAGGGTCCACCCCATAGCAGTCAAGATGCTGGAGGGCAGGGAGGACGTCCCCCTGGACGCCGTCATCCCGACCCGGGACTGGGGCCACAAGTTCAGCCTCTGCCAGGCCTTCGCCAAGGCCCAGAGGGACGGCGTCACCGTCGCGTTGTTTAAGGAGGACATGTGGTGCTTCGAGCCCGTCGTGGGCCTGGGCCTGGCGGAGAGCATCCCCTACTTCGAGGAGGGAAACCACAGGTACCCGGACAGCGTCAGGACGCTGGAGGACGCGGGAGAGTGGTGCAGGAACATGCCCCACCTGGAGTACGGAGTGTACAAGGGCATCGCCGTGGGGCCTGTGAACACCTGCAGCTTCATGCCTCAGGTCGTCACGATGCACGTTAACGGCATGCAGATGAGCCAGCTCCTCATCGTCAAAAACTGGATAGACGGCAGGGACGTCCACTCCCAGCTCTCGGGGCACGCCGTCTGCAACTACGCAGTCGTGCCGCCGCTGCTCAGCGGGGAGTGCAACGTCGCCATCCCATGCAAGGGGGACCGCCGCCTCGCCATGGCCCAGGACGACGAGATAATGTTCTCCCTGCTGCCGGATATGCTCCCAGACTTCGTCGAGGGCGCCCGGTTCCTTCAGATGCACAACTGGGGGATACCCATGCTCCAGGAGTACAAGGAGGAGTACGACCTCAAGCCGGCGTACGCCAAGCTCGGGGAGATGCTCGGCATGGACCTGAAGAAGTCGCCCCCCAGGGAGCAGAAGTACCAGAAACACTGAGAGGAGGCCTGGACGCCACCTCACCATGAACCTTTGGAATAAAATAGGTGGGGTTAGTCCAAGACTTCTTCCAATGGCCTGTAGGGCACGTCGTAGTCGAAGTGCTTGGGGCCCATGAGCCTCAGCCCCCTCTCGGTCCGCCAGACGTTCTCGGCCCTCACGCCGACCACCGCGACCTCCCTGCCGTACTCCCACTCCGCGAGCCAGTAGTTCGACAGCCCCCAGCCCGTCTCAGGGTCGATGACGTTGATGCCGTCGGGGCTCGTCACGTAGGGCTTCTCGTCGAGCCACGAGACGTGGTTCTCGTTCTTGTACCAGATCCTGAGGCTGTGTCCCTCCCAGTCCCCTGTCCCCTTCAGGGTGCTGTGGCCCCAGATGAAGCTGTACTTCTCCTCGAAGAGGTGAGACACCACCTTCCCCTCGAAGAGCCTGTGGGCCCAGCCGTCCGACGCCTCGATCATCGCCTCGACGGGGTCGTCCTCCGACTCGGCTGCCCTCCTCATCGCCTTCCCCAGCTTGACGGTGAACGACACCGCCCCCGGCACCGCGGCTTCCTTTATGACCCTCCCCTCCACGGCCAGTGGCCCCCCCGCCAGGCCGCCCGAGTAGGTGGCTATCCCCTCGACGATCTCCTCGGCTCTCTGCCAGCTCAGCGTCCTCTCGAGGACGAGCAGATCGCCCCAGGACGTCGTGATCACGGCGGGGCAGACGGGTACGTCGTTGACGTTCAGAGCCGTTATGGAGCACTCCGGCACGGCCCTGTGGCCGCACCCGGTGGCGTCGAGGATGGGCATCCCCATGTCGGGGTAGGTCACCAGATCGCTGATGAGCATCTGGTTTATCTCGAGGGGCAGCTCGGAGTAGATCTCCCTGTCGCCGATCAGCTCCTTGAGCCTGTTCAGAGCCGCCTTTCCCCACTCGGGCCCCGGCAGCTCCGACCAGCTGTTCAGGGGCGCAAACGTCCTGTCGTGCTCCCTGATCTGGTCATGGATGAAGGCGAGGCTGTCGAAGCCCGTCCTCAGGACGCCTCCGCTGCCCGCATAGAACCCGGGGAGGGCCATCCACCTCCTCTTCTGCTCGTTCTGGACGCCGCCCCCGGTCCAGATGCCTGATAGGACGACGGCGTCGTCTGGGACCTCCTTCAGCTCCGCGAGCTTGAACTTTTTTCCCTGGTCCAGAGCGTCGTCTACCCTCTTCTCGACGGTTTCCTCTAGGGGCCTGACGCCTCCCCCGCCCGTGGCCAGGGCCATCGCGCCCATCGTGAAGCCGAGCATCTCCTCTCTGGATAACGTGCGTGTCATGGTTCAACCTCCGCCAATTAAATTTTGATTTTAATGTATAAAATTAACTACGAACCTCGTGTGACGAAACAGGGAGCCTCAAGTCAAAGCCTCAACATAAAACGTTAAGCTTCACGGAGTTGATGCACAGAGGTTTCCTGAAGACGATCACAAGAGCATATAGATCCCTCGAGAGTAGTCGGAATCCTCCTATGGCGGCCCCATTTCCCCGAGGCTGATGACCTTGACGCCCTCCTTCCCGGCGTATTCCCTGACATTCCTCGCCAGCAGATGCCTGTCCTCGGTGACCAGAGCCGCGTCTCTCTTCAACGCCGTCGCCAGGTAGACCGAGTCCGAGGCGAAGAGGCGGAGAGCCACGATGACCTCCTTCGCCCCGTCCATGACCTCCCCCACGGGCACGGCCTCAATGAAGCCCAGGGAGGCTATCTCCCTCAGGGCGGAATAGGCTCCATCGATCTTCTCCTTCGGGAAGCCGACCTTGACCATGGCTCGGACTACCTCCAGCGGGAGCCACTCCGAGGTTAGGGCCGAGACACTGCCGTCGAGTATCTCGTCTCTGAGGGCGAGGGCCTCCCCCTCAAGCCTCTCGCCTTCCTTGAACCACTTCACGACGACCGACGCGTCCAGGGCGAGGGTATCACCCAAGGGGCTCCTCTTCCTCCTCCCGGGACACAGCCAGGGCGTCGGTTAGGCTGGGGTACGCTCCGGTTCCCTCCCTCACCTCGTCTATCAGCCTAGCCAGCTCCCCACCCTTGTGTGCCTTCACCAAGAGCCTCAGGGCCTCCGTGAAGGCCTCCGTCTTGCTCGAGAAGCGCCCGCTCCTGACAAGCTCATCGACCTCGGTGACGAGCCCCCTGTCGAGCCTGACGTTCACCTGGGTCTTGTCCACGCCCCGCAACGTATTATAGCACCGATATCTATATCATTATGCTATATAAAAATGTAGCATTTGTATGTATACAGAATGCCTAAAAGGCTTACCCTATGTCAGTTCTCGATTACATCTAAGACAAAAATAATGGTTTGGTTTGAGTTCCATGCCTTCACCGAGACCACAACTCCAACATCAGCCTCCCAGATGGAGGGTCGAGGTGCGGACGGGTTCGCATCCATTTCTTAGGTCCATACGCGCGAAAATACCCTCTGCATGTTATCTGCATCTCTCGATGAAGTCCTCCCTGACGGGGTGGAAGACGTCCAGCATTACGAAGGGCTCGTCGCCGATGGCGGTGTCGCCGTGCGGAACGTCCGCGGGTATGCAGTAGAAATCCCCCTTCCTGACGTGGCGCCTCTCCTCGCCTATGGTGAGCATCGCCTCACCCTCATGGACCACGCCGATCTGCTCGTGGGGGTGGGTGTGCATCGGCACCGTGTGCCCCGGCAACGTGGCGTTGAGGACCATCATCATCCTCTCCCCGCCGAGGCCCGTGAGGACCGTGGTCTCGAGGCCCTCCATCTGGGAGAACCGGGGAGCCTCCTCTGGGTCGATGAAGTACTCGGGTCTGGTCATAGAGATCATAGAAACGAGTTCCGGGCTTCAACATTAACATTACGTTGTATTCCAGACGCGTATATACCGAAACTCAACGTGTCTATAATGGGCTAAAAATTAGGGCTTGATGAGATTATGGATTGAGTATTGACAGCGTTCATTGAATGCTAAATCCATAAATAGCTGTCCTGTTTAGCCATTCAAGGTTATTCATACAACAACAGTCATGGTTTTGGTATGTAAACTAGAAATAGGTCACGATATGTATAGGGTGTTGGTGCTCTGTTTCGGCTGATAAGTCTCTTAACGCGTTCAGGGTTCTCTTGCTGAGCGTCTTCATGGCGATGGTGGGGTTAGGGATTATCTCTCCTATCCTGCCTAATTATGCCAGTGATCTGGGTGCCACCGGCATCTATATAGGCCTCATCTACTCCAGCTTCTCGTTCTCCCGCGCTATACTGCAGACGCCGGTGGGCAGGCTGGCCGACACGTTCAGCAAGAAGAAGATAATCGTGGCTGGTCTGATCATGTATACAGTCGTAAGCGTAGTCTACACGTACGTCAAGTCCCCTGAGACCCTTATATTGGTGCGGATGCTCCACGGGGTGGGCTCCTCCATGATGATGCCCGTATCTATGGCGTACGCCATGAATCTAACTCCCAAGGGCCAGGAGGGCAAGTACATGGGGTACCTGAACACCGCCCTTTTCACAGGGTTCGGAGCAGGGCCCTTCATAGGCGGATACATCTACGAGAACTACAACACCATGATAGTGTTCAACACCATGTCCGTGATGGTCGCCATCAGCCTCGTCCTCACAGTACTGCTCGTCCCAGAAGAGCAGTCGATGGGTGTCCTATCTAAGCAGTCTCCTGCGCCCATAAGGACGATTCTCAAGAATAATACCCTCAGTAGCGTACTGGTCTATCGTGCGGTCAATGCCTTGGGGAGGGGTACGATCATGAGTTTTCTTCCTTTGTTTGCTGTTCAGATTCTTGAGCTTTCAAGTACGCATATCGGCGTCATTCTCTCTGTCGGCATTTTCCTGAACGCTTTTCTGCAAACTCCCATGGGAGTCTTGGCTGATAGGTTTAACAGGAAAATACTGATCATCGTTGGCGGCTTGATTGCCTCGGTGGGCTACTTCTACATGGTGCAGACCGGGACCATTGCCGAGATATTTGTTGCCCGGATAACCGTGTCCATCGGTGGCGCGTTGTCGTTACCTGCAGTGACTGCTATCATCGCCGAGGAGGGCAGGAAGCTTGGCTCGGGCTCCACGGTTGGTGTATTCAACACTGCTATGAGTATCGGTCAGATCGTTGGGCCTGTCTTCTCCGGGTTCCTCTTAGACACGTACGGCATGGGTTCTGTGTTTTACTTCTCGGGGTTCGTTAGCGTCCTCAGTGTAACATCTTTCTGGTTTATGTCACGGACATGAATTGTGGATAAAATCTTCGACCCTGATGAAAATAAGGGTTCCTTTACAAAATTATGGATATAAAGGGATGAGCGAAGAATGTCTCCACAGTTTCCGTTTATAGGTGGGTTCCCACGTGCCGCCCGCCATTCCCAAGCCGCGGCGGGGAGGAGCATGCCTAGGGAAGCTCAGGGTAGATCCCCTTATCTCTTAGCTTCTCCAGGTACCACAGCCACGTATCGCTCTCGATGGACGCCTTCGGCGGCCTCATCAGAAGCTCCGCGTAGTCTCGCGGGACCCTGCCGAGCAGCGACGCGTGGAAGAGCTTCTTCGCCTGCTCCTCCAGGAAGGCGGTCAACATGCACGCCTGTTCCACGGTCTCCCCGACAGTCACGACGCCGTGACCCGGCAGCAGGATCGCCGAGTCTCCCCCGAGGGCTCTGCCCAAGGCGTCGCCGTCCTCTTCCGACTCCACCTGGGATCTCCCCGTGAAGAAGACAGGGAGCCCCATGAGGGGGGTCTCGGCGAGGCTGAAGACGGTGCACCAGAAGGGGTGGACGTGGATGACGCAGTTCACGTCGCCCCTCGCCCTGTAGACCCCAGTGTGTATCACGTTCTCCCCGAGCAGGGGCTGCGTACCCTCCAGCCTCTCTCCCGTCTTCATGTCAACGACGACCAGGTCCTCGTACCCAACGTCGAGGGTGGACCTGCCCTCGACGTGGGTGTGGCCCGCGACGACGAAG
>CAYPNN010000064.1:0-7491 GCA_964412065.1 uncultured Candidatus Bathyarchaeia archaeon | reverse complement strand
CCTCAGCGACGAGGAGCGGAAGAAATCCATACCCAAGGACGAGCTGTTCCTGGACATAGGCGCCATGACCCGTGAGGAGGCCGAGGGCAGGGGCGCATACGTCGGGATGCTGGGGGTCTTCGACGTCGAGTTCAAGGACCTAGGCGACGGCTACATCTGGGGCAAGGCCTTCGACGACCGCGTAGGCTGCTACATCATGGCTGAGGCCTTCAAGTGGGTCAAGGAGACCAGCTACAGCGTTGTCGCCGTGGGCACGGTGCAGGAGGAGGTGGGGCTGAGGGGCAGCAAGACCGCGGCCTGGCAGGTGGACCCCGACTACGGGCTTGCCATCGAGAACACCTTCGCCGTGGACATGCCCGGGGTGCCGCCGCATAAGCAGAGCGCGGGCCTCAAGAATGGGCCGGTCGTGACCATCGCAGACCGCAGCGTCATCGCCCACCCCAAGGTGCTGGGCAGCATCGTGGAGGCGTGCGAAGCCGAGAACATCCCATACCAGTTCAAGAAGATACCCAGCGGCGGAACCGACGCAGGCAGCATACACCTGACCAAGGCGGGGGTGCCCAGCGGAACCGTCGCCAACCCTTGCCGCTACATTCACGGGCCATGCGGCGTCACGACGGTCGAGGACATCGAGAACACCGTGAGGCTGGTGAAGGCGTTCATAAAACGCATCAGCAGCTAACACTTTTTAATTCAGATGCATCCTCTAAAAGAATAAGTTGAATCTTACACGATTCAGTGAGCAGCCTGTCCACATGGATTTACTATCTAGGGCAGTCGAGCTGCTTAGAGATGACCCGAGGGTTGAGGGACTTTACGTCTCAGGCAGCATTCACACGGACGATTACTCGGACATCGACCTAATGATCCTATCCAGCGAGGAGAACAGGAGGAGCCTGGAGGCTGAAAGGCTGGAGATCGCTTCTAGAGTGGGCGAGATTATGGCCGAGGCGGTGGCGATGGTCCCTCACACCTACGTCGTGGTGTACAAACCCGGGATAAAGATGGATTACTGCTTCCACCTCCACCCGGAGAAACCGAGGCCGGATAAGGCGCTGATAGACATCGTCTACGACCCGGGGGGTCACCTCGGGGAACTGGTCGCCAGGTCCAGGGAGATGGCCTGGGAGATAGACGTTGACGAGCTGAGGAACAGGGTCCAACACTACTACACCACGTTCTCGTACACCGTCGCCAAGCTTGAGAGAGGCGAACTCTGGGAGGCGCGGGACTGCGTCGAGTTCTACAGGCAGACCCTCATCACGTTCGAGGACATCCTCGCCCGACGAAAGAGGGAGAGATACCGTAGGCTCAGGCAAAAGTTGCCGCGGGAGAGGCTTGCCCACCTAGAGGAGACGATGCCCATGAGCCTTGATAGGAGGGAGTTGATCAGGTGCATCGATATCCTTCGCGAATACTTCGACACGCACCTAAAGGGGCGTTTCGTGGAGCTCGGCGTCCACCCTGACCCCTACGCAGAGAACATGAACGCCTTCTATTATAAAGGAAGGAAAAGGGTGTTGGAGCTTCCTTAGCGCTCCAGTATGAACTCCCTGCTCGGCGCCGTGGGCTTGCCTATACGCTTCTTCAGCATGGTCTCACCCACCTTGGTGCCGACCTCCATGGGGTGCTGAGTCTCAAGCGCCTTGATCGCGTTCTCCAGCTTGGTGGCCGACTCGCTGTAGATCCTGAACATGGGCTTCCCCTCCTCGACCTTGTCCCCGGTCTTGGCGAACAGCTTCAAGCCGGCGCCCTTGCTGCCCGGTGTGCCGGCGGCCCTCGCGATACGGACCAGGTCCCTGTTGTTGAACCACAGGACCCTGCCGTCCCTCAGAGCGGGCACGTCGTAGGTGTACTTGCCAGGCGCCAAGTCGTCGAGCGATACCTCGGGGTTCCCTCCCTGGGCCTCGATGATCTCCCTCATCTTATCCAGAGCCTTCCCCCTGACTAGCAACTCGTGGGCCATCTGCTTACCGTTCTCTTGGCCCACCATGTCGAGGAGCATGCCCGCTAGGTTCGTGGCCTTATCCACCAGCTCGTGGGGGCCTCTGCCCATCAGGGTCTCCATGGCCTCCCTCGCCTCCAATATAGGGCCTATGTTGTAGCCTATGGGCTGGCTGCCCTCGGTGACGGCGCACTCGATGTGCATCTCGAAGCGACTGCCCAGCTCTATGAAGTCGCTCGCCAGCTGCTCCGCCTCGCCCATGGATTTGATCTTGGCGTCGATGCCCACCGGGATGTCTATGACCACGTGGGTGCTGCCCATGGCCTTCTTCTTGCTCATTATGCTGGGCAGCAGCAGCGGGTCGATGCTGAGGGGATACTCTATTCTTATGAACAGGTCGTCGGCGGGCGCCAGGTCGATGCTGCCGCCCCAGACGATGCAGGCGCCGACCTTCTCCACTATCTCCCTTATGCTGTCGAAGTGCAGGTCTACCGGGGCCAGCGCCTCCATGCGGTCCGCCGTCCCGGCGGGGCTGGTTATCGCCCTGCTGCTGCTCTTCGGTATGGTGTACCCCGCAGCGGCGACTAGGGGAGCGACGATGAGCGTAGTCTTGTCGCCTGGGACGCCGCCTATGCTGTGCTTGTCCAGTATGGGGCTGCGCCCGAAGTCGATGGTCTTGCCGCTCCATATCATGCTGCGGCTGAGCGCCTCGACCTCCTCCATGCTCACGCCGTGAATGTGCAGCGCGGTGACGAAGGCCGCGAGCTCTATGTCGCTCAGGTGCCGCTCCACCGTGTCCCCGACGATCCTCTCTATCTTCCAAGGCGTGAGTCGCTGCCCGTTTACCTTCTCCCTGATGTGGTCGAGGCTCTCCGGGCGCCTGGCAGGCTCGACCTCGATTACGTCTCCCCTCGATATACTGAGCCTCTGGGTCACCTCCCTGTATAGACCCAGCTCGCCAGATACGTCCTCGGTGCTGATGTTCAGGATACAGATGACGTGGCTCTCCCCGTGCCTCAGGAAGATGCGGTCGCTGCTTATGACACCTAGCTCAGCGGCGTCCTGCTGGTTCATCACCACCACCAGGGGTCCGCCTGCCTCTATCTCAAGGGGGGCTGCCTTCAGCTGCATACAACTACTCCCAGAACAGAGGAATATTTGTCTAGTAAAGGTAAAAACATACTGGAACATTAACGCATATGGAGACACTAGAATGCGTTACATCGACTTCGTGGACCTCAAGTACGAGCCGAAGGAGACGGACCTCATCTGCGAGTTCCACGTCGAGCCCCTGAACCAGCCGCTGGAAGTCATCGCGGGCGGGGTGGCTGCCGAGAGCAGCGTTGGAACATGGACGGAGCTGTCCACCGAGAAGCCCTACATGCAGAAAGACGCCGCCAAGGTGTACAGCATCGAGGGAAACGAGATCAAGATAGCGTACCCGATAGAGCTGTTCGAGCCTGGGAACATGCCCAACATACTCAGCAGCGTCGCGGGCAACGTCTTCGGGCTGGAGGATGTAAAGCACCTGAGGCTCAACGACATCCACTTCCCCGAGGAGATCGTGAGGAGCTTCCATGGACCGAGGTACGGCATCCAAGGAGTCAGGGAGATAACCGGCATAAGGGACAGGCCCCTGGTGGGCACCATAATCAAGCCCAAGCTGGGCCTCGTCACCGCGGACCACGCCCAGGTTGCCTACGATGCCTGGAGCGGCGGCTGCGACGTGGTGAAGGACGACGAGAACCTGAGCAGCCAGGCGTTCAACCCCTTCGAGAACCGCGTCGTGCAGACACTCGAGGCAAGGGACAGAGCCGAGTCCGAGACCGGTGAGAGGAAGGTGTACCTCGTCAACGTCACAGCCGAGGTGGAGGAGATGAAGCGCAGGGCCCAGTACGTGGAGGACCAGGGGGGCAGGTACATGATGATCGACATCCTCACCACCGGGTGGAGCAGCCTCCAAGCCATGAGGGACGAGGGATTCAACCTCGTCATCCACGCTCACAGGGCGGGTCACGCCGCATTCACTAGGAGCCGAGTCCACGGCATCAACATGATGGTCCTGGCGAGGGTGGCTCGGCTGCTAGGTGTAGACCAGCTCCACGTGGGCACAGCCGTAGGCAAGATGGCGGAGACCGAGGACGAGGTCAAAGCCAACATAGCGGCATGCAAGGAGCCCATGCACGGCGTACGCTCCGTGCTGCCCGTGGCGTCAGGCGGCCTCCACCCAGGGATGGTGCCGAAGATCGTCGAGATATTCGGCTACGACGTCGTCATCCAGGCGGGCGGAGGCATACACGGGCACCCCGACGGAACAGTGAAGGGGGCTACAGCCATGAGGCAGGCCGTGGACGCGGCCACTCTGGGCATAAAGCTGGAGGACTACGCAAGGGACCATGTTGAGCTTTCAAGGGCCCTCACAAGGTGGCCCATCGTCTAGCCCAGCGTTTTCTCGTAGAACCTTATCTTGAAGACAGGCTCAAAGCCAGCCTTAGTGAAAAGACTTATGGCGTCGGTATCCGCCTCAGAAGCCCCAAGATAGGAGTAGTCTAAACCGAACTAGGTTATATTCAAGGTATTCCCAGTATCCGGAATAGAGTTTTACTGGTTTGAAGAAGTCTTTCCAGCTGTTACCACGTGAGTAGTGACCAAGATAATACTGGACCCATTGTTCAGTCTGCCCTAGATGTAGTCCTTTGCGGTTTCTTATCTCTATAACCTTTTCAGTTAGTTCCTTCCTATGCGCAATGGGTTTTCCTAACTCAATGAATGCCTGAATAACATTATCCAGCCACTCAGATTTTCCTTCATGGTAAAGAGGCATTAACATCTCCTCTATAATATATCTGGCATACCCGCGAAAACTAGTGAGAAAATAGGTTACCGTACAAATATCTTAGGATCACTCTTATGAGAAAGTTACGAGAGTGAATGAGTTACTTTATTTACATTAGGCGAGTATCCACGGGTAGTGCCTCTGGACGGCCTCCAGTATGCTGTGGGGGCTGATGATCCCCTCCTCCGTTATTATCCCGTGGATGTAGTCCCTCCGGGTCACGTCGAACGCGGGGTTCCTGATCTTCAGGCCCTCCGGGGGGGCGTCCCACACCTCGTCGAAGCCCCTCTCCTCGATGACCTCGAACTCGCCGTGGATGGTCACGGGGTCGAACTTGAGGAGGGTGCTCAAAACGTAGAAGGGTATCCTGGCCTCGTGGGCCGCGAGAGCCACCTGGCTGGTGCCGATCTTGTTTATCACGTTCCCCTCGCTAGTGAATGCGTCGCTGCCCACCAGCACGAAGTCGATCTCCTTCATGACGTGTCTCGCGGCGCTGTCCACTATCATCGTCGTGTCGATGCCGGCCTCGACCAGCTCACGGGCGGTGATCCTGCCCTGGTACTTGGGACGCGTCTCCGTCTGTATCACGCGGAACCTCTTACCAATCTCGTGGGCCCTGACGAGGGCCTCCGTCACGGCGCTGCTGTGACAGTGCGTGAACACCGTGTCGCCGTCCCTCACCCTCTTGCAGCCTATCTTCACAATGTTTTTCCTAGCATTATAGTAGAACTCGAGGACCTCGCCTGAAGCCTTCTCAACTTGTTTGCTGAACTTGTCGAAGGAAGTCCATTTCCCAGAGAGGTTCTTCTGGAGGTACCTCAAGCCGTTCCTCATCATCGGCTCGGTCTCCCTGGTATCGACGAGCTTCTTCACACCCTCCGCCAAGACTCGCTGGGCGGTGATCTGGCTGTCCGCCGCGAGGAGATCATCTCTCAGAGCCTCCACCGCCCTGACTGCTATGCTTGTGGCGCCCTGTATCTCGAGGTTCTTGATTCCTCGGGCAGTCTCGTCTATCTTGTCCAAAACTGCTCACCTGATAGGTTATTTACTTTGTTTTTAAGGCTTGGCTGTAGTTAACAGCGACTATTTTTTTGGTTGACAGGTGTATTATTGGGGAGCACCAAGGAGAGGAGGTTTTTGGGTAACCTTTATAAGGCGCCGTATCGAAGATCGATACACGATATGGGTAAAATACCCATATTTCTTCTTTGGTGATAACGGAAGAGATGAAAGAAAGGAAGGAACAGATGGACTCTCAGGACGAGACAAATTGCCCCGTATGCGGCAGCACGAGGGTAATAAGCGACAACACTACCGGCGAGAGGGTTTGCGGCGACTGCGGGGTGGTGCTCACCGATACGGTGATGGACACTGGCCCAGAGTACAGGGTGTTCAACCTCCAGGAGGCCAACGACCGGAGACGGACAGGCTCGGGGTACAGCTACAGCATATACGACAAGGGCCTCAGCACGGTCATCAAGGGCGACAGAGACGCCATGGGAAACAGGCTCGACCAGGAGACCCGGAGACGCATGAGGCGCCTCCAGAGGCAGGACAACCGCAGCAAGGTCAACGAGACCCACACGCGGAACCTGAGCATCGCCATGGCGGAGCTCGACAGGATGAGCTCGGAGCTGCACCTGCCCAAGAACGTGAAGGAGCAGGCAGCGTTCATCTACAGGCGCGCCCTCAAGGAGGACCTCATCAGGGGCCGCAGCATCGACGCCTTCGTGGCGGCGAGCGTATACGCCGCGTGCAGGCTCCTCAAGGTGCCCAGGCCGCTGAAGAAGGTATCCAAGGCGAGCACACGGGAGCACAGCGAGGTGGCGATGACGTACCGGCTTATCATCAGGGAGCTCAACATCAAGCCGCCGGTGGACCAGCCCTTCAAGTTCGTGCCCAGCATCGCGTCGAAGCTGGGGGTGAAGCAGCCCACTGAGAGGCTGGCCGTGGAGATACTCAGGGAGGCGGACAAGAGGAAGGGGCTCACCGGCAAGGACCCCAGGGGCCTCGCGGCGGCCGCCCTGTACATGGCGTGCCAGGAGAACGACGACAGGCGCGTCCAGCGGGTGATAGCCGAGGCGGCGGGCACCACAGAGGTGACCCTGCGCAACAGGTACCGCGGCCTCAAAGAGGTGCTGAACGACGAGCTTCCGACCGTCGACTATCAGGCACCCGTCGCGACAACGCAATAGGCTCTAGAAAGTCTTTTCACCTGAACCCCTTTTTCATATCTTTATGTTGGGGGAGACACCCCGGGAGAGGTCCCTGTTCTGCCTGATGATGGCACAGCTGGCCCTGAATTTCCGGGGCGGCGTAATCTCCCCCATCCTCTCCCTCTACATCAGGCAGCAGGGGATGAGCATCAGCCAGGTGGGGCTTCTTGGGACCGCGGGCATACTCGGCTGGCTGATATTTGAGCCCCTGAGCGGCGTCGTCGCGGACAGGGTGCGCAAGAAGTGGATGATGGTGTTCGCGATAATAGGCTCGACCATCGTCTACGCGCTGTACCCGTCCGCGGGCACGTTCCAGCATTTCCTGGTCCTCTACTTCGCCATTGCGTCCGTCATGAGCGCGTACGCCATCGCGTTGAAGGCTCTCCAGGCGGAACTCCTGCCTAAGGAGGGGAGGGGGAGGACGTATGGCAGGTACCTCTCGGTCATAAGCCTGGGCGGGGTCGTGTCGCCCTTAATAGGGGGCTGGATCACGG
>CAYPNN010000063.1:0-7511 GCA_964412065.1 uncultured Candidatus Bathyarchaeia archaeon | reverse complement strand
ATCCTGGGCCTTGCGCTGACTCTGCTCATGGCCCCCAGATGGGGTACCCCATTGATTCCCTGGCTCCTCGCTCTGCCTGCCTTCCTCGACTGGGGGACACAGAAACTTGGCTTGAGGGAGAGCAACAACAAGCTCAGACTCGTGACCGGTTTTACGTTGGGCGCCGCCTCAGCAATAGCCCAACCAATGAACGTGTACAGCAGGGCGTCGGTTCTTATCAGCTACGCCGCCATGAGCGCCTTCATTCTTCACAGCTCACGTTTATCGCCATCGATGCGGAAAGGTGGAAAAGGGTATGCGGTCGCCCTTGGAGAACCGTGAATAGATTTAAACCCATCATATTACTATTCACATCGACTTGGTGTCCAGCAACCTCAAGAAACAGTTCGAGAAGGCGGTGGCGGCAGCAGTAAAGCCATTGGGACGCTTAGGGGTGACGCCGAACCAGGTAACGGCGCTGGGGCTCATCGTCGCTATAGTCTCGGCCTGGCTCTACGCAGACTGGGACGGAAACAGGCTGTACCTCGTGTACGGCGCATTGACCATCCTCCTCTCGGGGCTACTTGACGCGATGGATGGGGTGCTCGCCAGAGGCACAGGCAGAGCCTCGAGGTTCGGCGGCTTCCTCGACTCGGTGGCAGACAGGTACAGCGACGCACTGGTCATCTCAGGCATCACCATCGGGGGTTTATGCAGCGTACCCGCTGGTCTCCTCGCCCTGACAGGCAGCCTCATGGTGAGCTACACGCGTAGCAGAGCAGAGGCGGAGGGCGTCGGGATGGCGGGGGTGGGCTTCTTCGAGCGAGCTGAACGAATGATCTTCCTCGCCGCATGCAGCTTCGCGTCGTACTGGCGGCTAGATGCGTTAGACTACGGCGTCATGGCACTCGCAGTGCTAGCCAATCTGACGGTTGCTCAGCGGATGCTCCACTTCAAAAAAAGGGTCGAGAAGACCTAGCTTGTCCTACTCCTGCGTCTACGAGGCACGTATTTCCGGTCTTCCTTTGACCGGATCTTCACGACTCCACGGTGTACGGCGCAGCTTATGCAGAGATACTTCGTCGTCTTGGTTCGGTTTATCTGTGCACCCTGATCTTTAAGCTCCTTCAGGATCCTCGAGTCCACCAGACTGGTGTACTTGGTCACTCTCTTGGCTTTGTCTCGTGGTACTTGGGCGCCGCAGTAGCTGCACTGAACCATGCCGGAACGCCCTTTCCCTCCTTTACTGCGTCCTCCGCTACTTCTCTTCTTAGGCATACCCAAGCCTCACCACGGATATATGGAGGTCTGTTATAAACCCTGCGAGGTCTCAGCAAGCCCCTCTAGGATGAAGGAGACCACCTCGTCGAAGATCGTGCGGGCCACCGCGGCGTAGCCTTGAAGCGAGAGGTGGACCCCGTCGCTGCTGTACAGGGGGTTCAGCCGTCCATCTGGGCCGGCGAGGGAGGAGAAAAGGTCTACCACCCTGATCCCTTTATCGTCGCAGTGCTCCGTTAAGAGAGTGTTGAGCTCCCTTATCCGCGAGTTCATGCGGCCGTCATCCTCCATAGGCGTCAACGTACACGCTATGGGCTTGGACTCGGTGTCGAGGGTCCTCGCGTAGAGTCTAGCCAGGTTCTTCATGACCCGCCCCGGCTCCCTTCCGGCGTAGAGGTCGTTCATGCCAGCCCATATGATGACGTAGTCGGGGCGCTCGGCCTCGACGCTTGTCCGGAACCTATCGAGCATCCCATCTGTGCTGTCGCCGTTGATGCCCTTGTTGATGAAGAACGCCTCGTAGCCCTTGAGACCCAGCTCCTGGAGCCTGACACGGGCCATGGGCTCAAGCATGTCCGTGTAGGGCGTCTCAGCGTAGCCGCTGTAGGGGTTGGGCGACTGGTAGCCCACGGTTAGGCTGTCCCCGAGGCACACGAAGGCAATGAACCTGGTGGCCGACATCTCAAGGCATCTGTGGGGCAGGGATATTAATACCTTGACCCCATGGATGTACAGGTGATTAGTTTTGCCCGAAGGCTTCAAAGAGAGCGTCTTGGGTGCCGACCTCGTCGTGGTGAACGGTAAGGTAGTCACTGTGGATGAGAGTGGCACCGTCGCCGAGGCTGTGGCTGTGAAGGACGGCAAGATATTGGCGGTGGGGACGACGAAGCAGGTGAAGGAGCTCGCTAACAGCGGCACGAAGATCATAGACCTAGAGGGGAGGCTGATGCTCCCAGGCTTCATCGACACCCACGAGCACTGCATCAGGCGGGGGCTCCAGCTGGACTGGGTGAACTGCAAGTCTCCGCCTATGCGCGGCCTCGGCGACGTGACAGAGGCTCTCCGAGAGAAGGCGGAGACCAAGCAGAAGGGGGAGTGGGTCGTAGGCTCGTGGTTCGACGAGAGCCAGTGGGAGGAAAAACGGTTCCCCAACAGGTACGACCTAGACAAGGCTTCCACAGAGCACCCCATCTACTTGGGGAGGGCGGGCGGCCACAACTCCGTGGCTAACAGCCTCGCCCTGGAGCTGGCTGGGATAACCAAGGACACACCCCAGCCGGAGGGAGGCAACATCGAGAGAGATGAGAATGGAGAACCAACTGGGCGCCTCGACGAGATAGCGGCCATGGACATGGTGAGAGGCCTCATCCCTAAGCCTACCGGGTTCAAGGAGGTAGAGCTGCTTGTCGAGAACTGGCCGACCCTGGAGGAGCAGTACCTCAGCTGGGGCCTCACGACCATCCATGAGGCCCACATCAAGGCGCCCGAGGCCCACGCCTACCAGATCCTCGACGAAGATGAAAAACTCAGGATACGCATAGGCCTCATGCTCGACGGAATGACTCCCTACAATGGCCACGCCACGAGCGACCTAGGCCGCCAAGGCATCAGACCTCCGTTCAAGTGGAGCGACAGGCTCTGCGTCGTGGGCGTCAAGGTGGGCACAGACGGCGCCATGGGCAGCCTCACAGCGGCTCTCAACGAGGACTACGCCAACGACCCGGGCAACAAGGGGATCATCAGGTGCACCAAGGAGGACCTCACGGACGAGATAGTCAGGTGCCACGTCGCCGGCATAAGGACTTGCACCCACGCCATAGGGGACCGCGCCATCGACATGACCCTCGACGCCCTGGAGGAGGCAGTCAACTCCAAGCCCTGGCCTGACCACCGGCACAGGATAGAGCACGCCGGCTACGTGCTGCCGCGGCAGCTGGAACGGATGGCGAAGCTGAAGATCAACGTCTCAGCCTCCATCGGCTTCTGCTACCCCATCGGGGACAGCCACATCGCCGCCCTCGGCCAGGACAGGCTCTGCGGCTACTACCCCATGAAAAGCTTCAGGGACCACGGCATCGTAGCAGCGGGGAACAGCGACGGCTTCGGCGAAAACTACGCCATCACGGGCATATACGGCTGCGTCACACGAAAGTCGAGGAGCGGCAACTACCTATGCAGAGAAGAGGCCGTCCCCGTCATGGACGCGATAAAGGCGTACACGTGGAACGCGGCCTACCTGGAGGGGAGCGAGGACACGAAGGGTTCCGTAGAGCCGGGTAAGCACGCGGACTTCGTGGTCCTGGACAGGGACATTACCGCTGTTGACCCCGAGGAGATCATCGAGACAAACGTCTTGATGACCATCGTGGGAGGCGAGGTCGTCTACGAGCGGTCACCGTGACCCTGCGTAGATCTCCTCTATCTTAGCTATGTACTCTGGCGCGAGGCCGTGGGCCTTGGCTCCGGTAAGCATGAGTTCCACGTAGCTCCTCGACGGCGTATAGGGTCCCTTGGGCTCGGTCACCCTGTAGAGGTCAGCCTCATGCCACTCCCTGTCCTCGCCAAGCACCAGGAAGGTCTCCCGCCTGTAAAGCCCTTGGGGGACGCTCTCCAGCACATCTAGGTCCATCAGCTCCTTCTCGGGGGCATCGTAGATGACTCCGTGGACGAGGCTCCCCGGCTTCTCGATGATGGTGCTGATGCCTCCCTGACGCCTCTCGCTCCAAAACCGGAACTGGACCTCGTAGTTGGGGAGGTAGGCCCTCCTGACGAACTCGGCGCTGGGGCAGTGGCTGCGAAGAAAATCCAGGTTCAGGTTTGAGCCGTAGCCGAAGTGGTGCATGGATACCCCGTGAGTTTCTGAGATTTAGGGGTATCCACGCCTGGATAGGCTGGGCAGGCAGAGTTTTATCCACGACAGAATAATCTCCACCGGTGAATCGTTGTCTGAGCCGAGGACGGTCAAGGGGACCTTCATGGCTCTCGTTCTCATAGGGTTCTTCGCACGGCTAAGCTACGGGATGGCTAGGACGCCGTTGCTGGCGTTGTTCGCAAGGAGCCTAGGCGCTTCGTCGGCGGCGATAGGGCTCGCTGTGGGCATGTCCACCGTGACAGGCATCTTCTTCAAGGCCCCCGCCGGGACCCTGTCGGACATCTACGGCAGGAGGGCGGCGCTCCTCGCCGCCACCGTCATCTTCGGGTTGACGCCTTTCACGTACGTCTTTATCAACGACTACAGGCTGCTTGTGATCATCAGGTTCTTCCACGGCTTCGCCACGGCTATCTACGGCCCTGTCGCGATGGCGGTGATCATGGACATAGCGGGGGAGAGAAAAGGTGAACTCGTCGGCACCTACTCCTCGGCGGGGATGCTGGGTGGGCTGCTCGCGGCGCCTCTTGGCGGCGGCCTGCTGAGGCTCCTCGGGGGCGACAACCCGAGCCTGGCTGTGTTCAAACAGATATACCTGATCATAGGGGTCCTGGGAAGTATTTCCCTCGGCATGGTCTTCCTCCTCTGGGGGAGGCTGCCCAGCAGGACGTCCCCCGAGCCCCCTACTATGATGGGCGTCATGAGGAAGTTCCGTGAAGATGTCTGGGCCGTGGTGACGGACACCCAAGTGCTCCTGACAAGCAGCATGGAGGGGGTCCAGAACCTGACGGTTGGTGCGCTGGAGGCGTTTCTGCCCGTCTACGTCACTGTCACTGCGGGTCTCACCAGCTTCCACGCGGGGGTTCTCTGGGGCGTCCAGCTGGTCGTGCTCATATTCCTGAAGCCACTCATGGGTGGGCTGTCGGACAGGAGAGGGAGGAAGCCCATGATCACGGCGGGGATGATCATATGCCTCGTCACCTTCATTCTCTACCCAATGACGAGAGACTTCGTCCTCTTATGCGGCCTCACCACGGTGTTCGGCCTCGGGGAGTCGATGGTGACCTCCTCGACCGCCGCCATGGTGGCCGAGCAGACGAAGGCACGGGGCTTCGGCACGTCCATGGGAGTCTTCGGGAGCCTGTGGGACATAGGCCACGCCTCCGGCCCAATACTCACGGGCCTGCTTCTATCCAGGCTGGACTACGTCCCCGCGTTCGGAGTCATCTCGCTGATTCTCCTCGCAGCGACTGCCCTTTTCCAGCTCTTCGTTAAAACGTCCCCGGGGGCGGCCTAGCTCAAAAGTTCGAGACCGGCGGCGTACGCCCCGAGCTCGGCGGAGAATACATGGTCCGCGGTGCCGATGATCACGGCGTCGCCGTCCTCGGGCTCCAGCTCCAACATGGACTCGACGAGGGATTCCTCCACGGCATCGGGCAGTGCTGGGACCTTGAAACCTCCGTCCTCGACGACCAGGGTGGTCGCGCCGGACGCGCCGGAGATCAAAGCTTTATCCCTCTGCTCGACCCCCAGCCTCACCTTGGAGGCGCCGCCCTTCACGAGCACGGCGTGGTTGTACTCTCCGACGGTCAGATGGCTCCTAGGAACCGGTCTCCCTCTGATACTTTGGGTGAGTTCCTCCACGAGGCTCTCGCCTTCAGCGGTCAGGCTCACGCCCCGCCGGGTGGATGAGACGAGACCCTCCTCCGCCAGCCTCCTCAGCAGGTTCCTTACGGTGCCCTCGCCGAGGCATAGGTCTGCTGAGAGCTGCTTCCTGCCAGGGCTCTTTTCTCTAATGACAAGTAGAGCGATCAGCGCGTGGGCCGATGTGAACTCTGGTGTCCGGCCCGGAGCCGTCTTCCCGGAAAGAGTGGACAATGTCTCTAGGGGTCTCACGGTTTCTGGTACTCCCGGCCCCGGTTAAGCTTTATGAGAAGCCGGTGTAGGTCCACGCCGCTGCGTCGCTGTCGTGGAGCCTCCACTGGTCGGCGCCCACCGATCCCGACTGCCACCCGTCCTCGTAGTAGCTCCACAGCCAGTACTTGTCTGTATCGCCGCCGACGCCGTTCACTGTGTTCACGAAGGCGCCGAACTCGAACAATGTGAAGTCTAGCTCCGCGACGCGCCGCGTGGCGTTCAGAAGAGACTCGCCTGCCCCTATCCTGGTCCCGTTGAACCATGCCACGGTGCCGTTCCCGTAGTCTATCATTATGTCCACCGTCGCTGTGAATCTCTCAAGCTCGCCGAAAGTTCTCTGGTAGTCCGCCTCCAAGGCGTTAACGCGGTTGTTCAGGTAGACGGCGCCGGCGCCAGCCGCTATGGTCGTGCATAGGAGGATGGCCGCCGCCCACTTGTAGTTTGAGTCACTAATCAACATGTATCATGCTCCCTATGGCTCGAAGGAGGGGGGGCAGCCCAACGGCGAAGAAGACCGCGTTGCTCAGCTCATGCATGATTGCGAAGGGCACGCCGCTGATCAGGGCAACGGATACGGGGATGCCGGCTACATAGGCCGAGACCACGTTGGTGAACAGATCGTAGACGAAGGTAAGCAGGAACCCGGCGACGCCGAGCCGAAGGTCAGGGCGCCACCCTGGCTCGACCCTTAGTCCTCCGCGGAGGGTTCCCCCGGCGACGCCGTAGAGCGTCTCACCGAGGATTGTGGCGGCCAGCGTCAGCATGTTGACGCCGTATGGGTTTACCGTGCCGTAGACAAGCCAGATGAGGGCCCCCAGGGTGGCCCCGAAAACCGAGCCGTACAGGTACCCGCCCGTGAAGACGATGAGGTCCATGAACTTGACGTTGATTACCCCTATCAGCAGGTAGTTGGTGGCGACTGCCGCAGCCGTCATGACTGCGAGCATGGACGCCCTCCTCGCCGGGGTCAGCCCGTTCTCCTTCAAGCCCACACATAATGGATGGACCATCCATCCAATAAGCTTTTCCGCTGAGCTTTTACACAACCTACGCAGAGACAAACCCGTGATCGAGTACTTCGACGCGCCGGACATCAAGAAACGCATACTGGAGATAATAGACGTGCTCCGATTCGACCACGTGGACCCAGAGCGTGTCCACTGCGTCAGGAGCAGGGGCAGCCAGGCCAAGAACACCATAGCCAGGATACACGGCCTCGGCAGGATATGGCAGGAGACCCTCAGGATGGAGCCCACATACATCCTGGAGATAATCCACGAGCATTTCGACTACTACCCCAGGGAGGGCCAGGACAGGACCCTGATCCACGAGCTCATGCACATCCCCCAGGGCTTCCGCGGCGGCTTCAGGCACCACGGAGACCACGTCACGGCGGAGAACGTGGAGACGTGGTGCCGACGGTACCGGCAGAGGCGCAGGGAACTGGGGCTGGACAAGGTATAAGTCA
>CAYPNN010000062.1:6930-7619 GCA_964412065.1 uncultured Candidatus Bathyarchaeia archaeon | reverse complement strand
CTCCTACGTCCTCCTCGGCCTCCCGGAGAGACGCCGCAGCCCTCTCATCCTAAAGAATCTTCAGGGTCTCCATGATGCCTTCAAGTAGTCAGGCTAACAGCCAATAAAACCCCATTTATATTTTATTTCTTCAGGAAACAGAGTATACTGTGCCTAACTTCTCGGCGTGAAAGGGACATCCAATAGGAGATCCACCAGCGAGTAGAGCCGAGCCCTGTCGAGGCCCTCGGCGCCGAAGTCCTCCAGCTCGAGGCACTCTGACCCAACGAGGGCCAGCAACGCCTCCGCCTGCTGGCCGAGACGCCTCTCGCCGCCCTCGTCCACGGCCCCCGTGAGCCCTGACAGCTCCCTGTTGCGCAGCAGGAACAGGGTCGTCACGAAGAGGTGGTGGTACCTGGCGTTGAACCACTGGACCGGGTGTGTCGAAGCCTCCGTGACTCCCTGCAGCGCCACCTCGATGAGAGAGACCGCCTCCCTCTTCATCTCCTTTACGTGCCTCCTCCGCAGCTCCGATTCGAGGCCGTCGAGGCTGAACCTGTAGTGGCTTGAGCCGAGGGCCTCCATCTCGCGTTGAACCTGCTTCACCCTCCCGAGGGTGTCGTGGAGGCGCCTCCACTCTATCTCCCCGCCGAGGCAGATCACGAAGTCGAAGAGAAGGTCGACGATCTCCAGGTCCTCCCTCCCGGGCC
>CAYPNN010000062.1:0-6920 GCA_964412065.1 uncultured Candidatus Bathyarchaeia archaeon | reverse complement strand
TATAGGCGCCATCGGCTCTGGAGACAGCGCTGGCGACGATCTCCAGGTCCTGGTATAGCATGTTGAGCTGGAGCTCCCGGGTCTCCATGTACTCGCTAATCTGCCTCCGCAGATGCTCCTCCCGCCTGGCTATGTCGTCGCTTATCAGGCTGTGGATCTCCCTGATCTGGTCCTCCTGGGCTGTGTAGAATGAGAGTTCGCCTCCGTCCTCGGCCGTGTACGTCACCCTGAGCCGCTGGGAGCCCGTGAAAGGCTTCTCGCCTTCATGGAGCTCGACGCTCGTAACCTCAACTATGGGGATCTCCTTGTACGGCACCATCTTCTTGCCGATGAACCCCCTCAGGACGGACACCGATATCCGGTCGCCGCTCAGCTCCAGCCTGGCCGTCTCCCCCTCCGGGAGCCTGCCCCTTGCCTCAGGCATCGGGGTTCCTCCTGAGCGAGTCCGTGGTCTCCTCAAGAGTCAGGGGCGAGTACGTCGTCCTGTGGTACATCTTCAGGTACTCTATCCCGTACTTCTCGGCCACGCCCAGGTCCCGCAGCTTCACCTCCCCGCGTTCGTCGAGGATCCTGGTGATCTTCTTCTGGAAGACGGGGTAGTTGAGCAGCATCTCCTTCCGCTCGTTGTAGTACTCTATGGTGTCCACTGCCTCGTCGATGTAGCTGAGCACCCTGTAGAGGTGGGTGATGATCTCGTCGATGCCGTACCTCTCGTAGTTGTTGATGACCTCGAGGCTCTGGTTCATCCGCTCGGTGAGGGTCATGTTCCTGTTCCACTCGTAGTCCTCCCGGGGCAGCAGGAGGTTGATGTTGAACTCCAGGTCCTGGAGATGATAATACAGGAGCCCTATGATGCGGCCCACGACGTTGACGGTGCTAAGTATGGTGTCCCTGATGAGGATCACCTTGAGCACCTTGAGGTTCTCGTCCTCCTCGGCGAAGCTGCGCTTGGTCATCTGCTCGCTGAGGCTCTGTATGAGCTCGTACTTGTCGCCCAGCAGCGGCATCAGGCTGCTCTTCCGTTTGCTGAGCTGTATGATGGTCTCGATGCTGTCGTTGATGGGCCGCGTCGCGTTGAGGATGTCCGCCGAGTACTGCCTCTCCCAGTTCCTCAGCGACACCAGGATCGCCTTGATGATGACCCACGGCTCGTCCTCCTCGATCTTCTGCCGCGAGATCTGCAGCGTCGCGCTGTCCCTGGGCAGGTTGGGCTCGAAGAGGCTGCTGATGATCTCGTATATCTTGTCGCTGGTGTCTATGAGCTTCATCACGAGGACCCTGCCGGACGCGATTATGTGGTTGATGTGCTCCACCTTCTCCATTAGGGGGGCGTTCATGTCCAGGTCGGGCAACTCGGGGGCGTCGACGTCCAGCCCCAGCTCCCTTATCTCGCCCACAGACTCCAGGTACTCGAACTTGATCTTGATGTAGAAGTCCCGGAGCGCGATGTCCAGCTGGGTCTCGAAGGACTCCACGTCGACCTTCAGCTCGTTGTAGATCCGCCTCAGATCGACGTCCAGCTCCGACAGGTCCTGTATCGACTCCGCCGCGTTCCGGCTGATCTCCTTCACCTCGTCCTCGACTATCAGCATCTTCGTCTTGAGATCCATCAGGCTCTCGGGGGCTGGGTTCCCCAGCCCGTTGATGATGGCGTTGTACTGCTCCATCCTCTCCAGCATGCTGCCTGACATCTCCACCAGGGCACGCGACCTGGATGACCTTACCTCCTTCAGGTCGAGCACGTACTTCGAGAACGCCACAGGCGCCGAGAAGAGTATGGTGAACGTGGTGGAGCCGACGAGGATCGACTGGTCCACGGTCGCCTGGAACGCGAGCGGAGACTGGAGGTTATCGATCGCCAGGAAGAAGACTAGGTTGGTGATGGAGGCAGCCACTATGGGCAGTATGTAGACGAGAACGTCAACGTACTTGCCCGGGATCGCCGCCTTCTTCACGGGGTCGGGCATCCTCATGTTCATGATTGCTATCACCGAGATGAGGCCGCTCATGATTATGAAGAACAGTATCATCCCCGGGATCGAGTTTATGAAGTTAGCGAACGCCGTGACCTCCCCGTTTATCACCACGTCCGGAGGCATTATCCCCGTGATGGTGTTGAACACACGCTTCAGCGTGTCGAGGCTGATGGTGTTCAGCTGGCTCTGGATGTCGTGGTAGATGAGGTCGAGAGGCGTGTAGAGCGGCGGCATTACACCCTCCTCATAGGTCTTCAGGTACTGCATTATCTGGAGGGGCAGCGATATCGAGGCATAGTAGACGAAGGTGTAGACTATCCCCCTGCCCTTGTAGATGGTCGCGAAGACCAGTATCAGCGGTATGGCGAGGTAGAACGTGGACCTGAAGAAGAGAAGCGACACAGCGATTATCCCTATGTCCATGGCGATGATCTGGAGGTTGTTGTTGAACATCGCCGGACATATGACGAAGGGCGCGATGAGCAGCGCCATTAGTATCGTGTTCCTCACAGGGTCGTGTATCAGCTGGAAGAACCCGATCCTGGACAGGTGGTAGAAGAGGCCCAGGCTGATTATGAGGCTCCCCGCCATGGCGCCGTATATCTTGTCCTTGAACACGGCGTATGCGACCAGGAAAGCGATTATTATCGGCAGAGGGCTCGGCAGCAGCGGTATGAGCGTGAACCCCAACGCCATGCTCGCCATGGTCACGACGAAAGTCACGAGCTTACCCGTCCGCTCGCTGAAGTCGCCGTCCATGAAGAGCGCGAAACTCATATCCCTGAACTACCCTCATCTATTAATATAATCTATGGAACCGTGAACCTCGTTGAGCCTAAACGAAGCCGACCTAAAACTCCTCGTGAGTATAAGGAAGAACATAGACTCCATCGAGTCGCTGCTGCCTGACAGAGCCGTCATCACAGTTGGACAGTACACTTTGGACGCCCTCGAATCCCCCGGCTTCGACGAGGAGGGTCTGACAGATGTTATCCGGGTACATCATAAGAAGGATTTGGAACATAAAACAGTATACATAGATCCCGATTTTGAAGTGGAGATCGACACTCTATACG
Organism: uncultured Candidatus Bathyarchaeia archaeon; assembly: GCA_964412065.1. Lineage (GTDB taxonomy): Archaea > Thermoproteota > Bathyarchaeia > TCS64 > TCS64 > RBG-16-57-9. The sequence continues at coordinate 3,868 of CAYPNN010000062.1, read as the reverse complement.
AGCCCCACTACTGGTTCGATCTGCTCGAGCACTTGGACGCCGAGGCCTTCGACGTCCAGCTCGGGAAATGTGTCTACGACTACCACGACGAGATACTCACGCTGGTCAACCTCTCCGAAGGCTCCTCGTCTGGCCTATACCCCCTCCTCCACCGGTTTCTCGCCAAGACAGAGAAAAACGTACTCGGCATCTCCATAGTGCCCTCCATGAGCCACAGCTCCGACGCCCTCTTCAACGCCTTCGCCTCCCTGGGCATGGTCTCCATCGACGGCTCTGCCCCGCTGCTCCTCATAGACCAGGCTAGGCTCGAGGACTACTCCGGGGTCCACCGCATGGGAGAGATACTAAAGGGCATGGACATAGTGGACTACGTGGTGGAGCTGCTGCTGGACAAGCGGGGCTTCATAAGGGACCTCTACAAGCTCTCCCGCAACTTCGACATAGGCATGTTCTCGGTCCTGATGGCCACCGGGTGCAGCCTCGGGATATACGAGAGCTTCAGGAACATACTTGAGGTCACGCTGGAGCAGCCCCTCATGGAGTTCGACATCTCGACGGCCACCATGATATACGTGCTCGTCAGGGCGCCCCTCTACTACAGGGACGAGTTCACCAAGGGCCAGATAGAGTACGAGGTAAGCCAGTGGCTGGCGGAGTCCCTGGGCGTCGACATCCCACAGATATGTGAGCCCGTGTTCGTCGACGAGTTCGGGGACAGGGTGGACGTGGTGATCCTGGTGGGCGGCTTCGACACCAAGAAGATGTTCAACGATATCTATAGGCGCATCGAGCGGTTCAGCAACATGAACCTGGAGCAGGGCCTCTACGACAGAGAGCTGTGGAACGAGATAAAGGAGAAGCTCCTCGGAGAGCTAGGCTATCTGCCTAGCCTCTAGCTCGCCGAGTACCTCCTTCACGCTTCCCTTGTGCTCGACCAGGAAGCTGCGGCTGAGGCCGCTCTCGAACTCGCTGGCCTTCCTGTTGAGGCGCTCCATCTCGTCGTAGGGCGCCAGGTCCTCGATGGTCCCGCGGCCCGCGACGACCACCACCCGTATCACCCACGGGTCCCTGCACTCGACTATCCTGACGGTGATGGTCTTGGATACGTCGCCCGTCACGTAGGCGGCCAGCGCCGTGTAGAGCTCCTGGGTGAGGTCCTCGTCCCATAGCCCCGTGGGCGTCTGGACGGTGACCCAGAGGTAGTCGCTGCGGTAGGTGCTCTTCATCCCCATTATGTTGGGTGTCCTGTATATCCTGATGATGCTCCTCATGTAGTCCTTGAAGTGGTCGACGTCGAGGATCTCCTCGAGTATGCCCTCCCTGTTGAGCTGGTCTTCCTGCTCGGCGAGTATCTTGTAGATGATCTTGCCCTGCTCGTCGCCAGTGAGCTCCGTGGTCCGCTCGTAGAACCTGTTGCTCTTTATGATTCCCTGCAGCTTCTCCTGATAGTCCTCGGTCAGGTCCAGCACCGTGTTGAGCTTCTTCCTGTACTCGCTGGTCACCTCCAGCTTCTTGCTGAGGTCCTGGTAGAACTCTATGAGGGTGTCGTTGTTGCCGATGTTGGAGTTGTAGTGTATCATCTCCTCGTTTATGCCTCTGAGCTCCCTCTCCAGCTCCTTGAGCTTGTCCCTGGCGTACTTCTTCTTCCCGAAGAAGCTGAACCCCTTGCTCTCCTTGGCGTACTTGTCGCGGTCGTACTCCATCCGCTTCTTGCGTTCCTCGAGCCTTATGAGCTCGTTCTCCAGGCCCTCCCGCTTGGTGCGGAACTTGACGATGAGGGCCTGCAGGTAGGTGAGGTGCTCGTCTATCATCTTCACCTCGTCGCTGCTCTGCTTGATCATGAGCTGCAGCAGGTGGTATATGGTGGTTAGCTCGGCCTTCATGTCCTTGAAGCTTATGTTGAGCTTGTCCTCCTCGGGCAGTATCTCGTAGCGGCGCATGATGGCGTCGATGAGGTGCCTGTTCTCGTTGTAGAGCCTCAGGATGAGTAGCGCCTTCTCCGAGATGTCCGCGAGGTTCATGAAGTCCTCGACGAGCTTCTTCTGCCTGATGGTGAGCAGCTGGCTGCTGGGCAGGAGCTGCTGGAGCCGCTCGAACATGGCGGTCTTCCTCTCCGAGAACTCTGGGTGTGTGCGGCTGATGTTCCGCATCATCCCCTCCAGGCTGTCGATGGGCATCGCGTCCTCCCTGTCGAGGATAAGCTTGTTGACGCTGTCCTCTATGGTGCCCTCCGAGGCGACGAGCCTGATGGTGTTCATGAACTGGATTGCCTCGTCGATCCACTTGTTGATCTGGTCCTCGATGCCGCGGACGTAGAGGCTGTAGTCCTCCTCGAACCGGGGGCTGCTGTGGATTATCTGCTCCACCTTCTCCTCGAACTCCTCGGCGCTGTAGGCGTTGGTCTTTATGAGGTAGTCCTTGTAGATCTCGGTCACCTCCTCCCGTTTGAGCTCGAGGACGCTCTGCAGCCTGTCCAGCACCTCCAGCTTCTCCTTACGGATCTCGGCTAGCTGCTGCATCTTCTCCAGGTTGCTCTTGAACGCCTCTACGTAGGCGTCGACGGGGTAGTTGACCTTGACCATGCTGAGGGTGTGTATGGTGTTCTCGCTGAGCCCAACCTCTGTGCCTATGCCGCTCATGAGGTCCGCCATGTCGAAGTCCATGAGGACGTAGATCATCTCGACGATCATCTTGTCGATCTCGTCCCTCGCCGAGATGATGTTGCCTGTCTTGCTGTAAGCCGGCATCAGCGGCAGGAACATGACCGTGTTGAACGGGTTCCTGTAGACCTCCCCGAGGCCGTCGGTGATGACCTCGTTCTTCTCACGGTTGATGAGGAGGCTGAGCTCGTTGATGGCGTTGAAAGCCGAGTATCCCTTGGCGGGCGGGTCGTCTCCCGGGCACGGCAGGATGCATAGGCCCATGATGGGGACGCCGCTGCCGACGGCTTGGCGGAGGTGGCGGGCGAAGTCCATGACCATGCCGCTGCCGGTGCCGCCTCCCAGCCCGAACACGATGAGTATGATGGGGCTGCTGATGCTGCTGAGGGCGTTGTCCTTGAACATGTTGGTGAAGCTCTTGATGATGCCCAGCTGGTAGTAGTTCAGGTTGTATATCGCCTTGGCTAGGCTCCTCCGCCTGCCGGCGCCTCCCGCCAGCGGAGGTATCGCCACCGTGCTCGGCAGCCAGGGGTTGTAATCCTTGAGGTTGATGCCGTCGTTGACGAGGTGCTCCTTGAACTTGTTCTGGACGAAGTCGAACATGGCCTCGGCAGACGGGAACTTGACGCTCTTGGCGATGAGGTTGACCCGCTCCTGGGGTATGCCCTTCCTCCTCATCTGCTCGAGTATCCTGTTATACGTGTCGTCAAGGCTCTTTATGTCCGGGTCCGCGATGTCCATGGCGAGGAGGCTGAGCCGTGTGGCTCCGCTGTTCAGCAGCTCCATGGTCTTATCCGTCTTCAGGAAGTGCTCAATTACGTTTGTGCCGGCTCCTCCCAGCCCCACCAGGTGTATGATGCTCGAATATCCTAGCTCTGACATCTAGCTTCTCTCCGCCTCCTTTAGTCTCTCATTTATCTCGTTCAGTCTCTGGGCTAAATTCCTGTCTATCCTGCTGGCCCGCATCCCTAGGGCCTCCATCTCCCTTATCTGGTCCTCGACTATCATCGTCACGAAGCCGAGCCTGCTCCTCGCTCTGAGGAACAGAGCGACGCACAGGATAGACAGGATCGCGAGCCCCCCCACTGCAGGCAGGAAGTACTGCTCCATCCAGCTCGGACCCGTGCTCACGGGCGGCGCCTCGCCCTTCAACGTGTTCAGCAGCTCTATGGCCGAGTCCACGAGGCCCCGCTGCGCCTCATCCTTCG
>CAYPNN010000061.1:0-7680 GCA_964412065.1 uncultured Candidatus Bathyarchaeia archaeon | reverse complement strand
CCTTGAGGACCTCGGCGGTGTGCTCGCCCAGAAGGGGCGCAGCCAGCCTTATCTCGCCGGGCGTCGCGCTCATCTTGAGGGGGAACCCCGGCATGCGCACCTTTCCCGCGGTCTTGTGCTCGACCTCGACGATGGTGCCCCGCGCCTTGACTTGGGGATCCTCGATTGCCTCGTCAATCTGAAGTATGGGAGCCACGGGTACGCTCACAGCCACAAGGGCGTCGACGACCTCGCTCACCTTCTTGTCACGGACCCAGTTCTCTAGGACCGTGCGGCCCGTACCCAGATCATCGACGCCCATGGCCGTCATCAGCCTCTGGTGCATGTTGGGGTCCGCCGCCACGTAGACGTAGCCATCGGTGGCCTGGAAAACCCCGAAGGTCGAGGGCCCCATCACCCTTTCCAGGCTGCGCTCCCAAGGCAGCTTGCCGCTTAGAGTGTAGCCCGTTATCTGGACCCCCGTCTGCGCCAGCATGCAGTCCAACTGCGACACGTCGACAAGCTGACCCTCGCCGGTCTTGTCCCTGTGCCTGATGGCGCCCAGGATGCCTATGACCGCCCACAGACCAGGGTCTAGGTCGCCGTGCCAGGCTGCTGGGACGATCGGGGGCCCCTCCGGGTCTATGTTGTCGCCTGTGAGCCGGTACCAGCCGCTGTAGGCGCCGGCGATGGGCGCGAAGCTGGGTCGGTCCCTGTACGGGCCGTCTAAGCCGAAGCCGCTGAGGCTTGCGTATATGATGTCTGGCTTGACCTTCTTCAGGTCGTCGTAGCCTAGGCCCAGCTTGTCCATGGTGCCCCTCTTGAAGTTCTCGACGACCACGTCGCACTGCTTCACCAGCTCGTAGATTATCTCCTTGGCCCTGGGGTCCTTGAGGTTTAGGCTCACACCCTTCTTGTTCCGGTCGAGGTAGTGGAACACGCTGCTGACGCCGCCGAAGTGGGGCGGGTAGAGCCGAGCGATCTCGCCCCACGGGGGCTCGATCTTTATGACGTCGGCGCCCATGTCGGCCATGATCATGGTGCTGTAGGGGCCGAAGTAAACGTGGCTGAAGTCTAGGACGCGGATATCGTCGAGCATACCCATGCAAAGTTCACCGAATCTCAATAAGTCACAAAGCATCTCCTTTAAAGTTTATGCGCCACATGAATCAACGGGAAACGCCTAGACTCTCTTGATGTCTCCGTCAACGGAGGCGATGAGGCGCTGCGTCGGAATCATCTTACCAGACGCATCCAGGGCACGCCGGGCGATGACGTTAAGCGCACTGCAGCAAGGCACCTCCATGTGAGCCACGGTTAAGCTCCTCAAGTCGTTTCTCTTCAGTATCTCTGTCAACTTCTCGATGTAGTGGTCTACGTCGTCGAACTTGGGGCACCCAAGGACGACGCTCCTGTCCTTGAGCAGCTTCTGGTGGAGCGCCGGGTATGCTGCGGCGGTGCAGTCAGCCATTAGAAGCAGATCCGCGTCCTTGAAGAACGGCGCCTCGATGGGTACAAGGTTCAGCTGGATGGGCCAGTGCCGGAGGGCTGACTGAGTGGGCGCCTCATGGTGCTTCAGCGTATCCGGGCTATCATTAAGAATCTGGACTTGGGATGCCGGGCAGCCGCATGCCAGCGTCTCACTTGTTTTCAGCGTCTCCAGGTGTTCGTGGACCGCCTCCTCGTCGAACTCGGGGGCCTCACGCTCCATGATGAATATGGCGTCTTGGGGACAGTGGCCTAGGCAGGCCCCGAGCCCGTCGCAGTAGGCGTCGTCCACTATCCTTGCTTTGCCGTCTATTATCTTGAGGGCGCCCTCTGCGCAGTTGGGGATGCACTGGCCGCAGCCGTTGCATTTCTCCTCGTCTATGTGGACGATGTTCCGTTTTACCATGACACACACCGATGAACATTATTTCATATGAAGAATATATCATATTATGATTTAAGGGTTGCTGCAGGAGATACACAAAGAAATAAAGACCCAGCAAAGCAATAAAGAATGAACACCGGTGGCGAAGCAGGGCAGACTAGGGAGGCTATTGGCGTCGCTGAGGAACCTCCCCCGCAACGTCAAAGAGGGCGTAATAGCCTACGAGAGAAGCTACAGACAGGGAGTGGAGAAGTATGGTGTCTGGTGGAAGGTATTCCAGTGGAGCATGTGGCTCTTCATATTAGTCTTTCTGGGCATAGCTGTCATCGCCTTCGTCTACTTCCTGCCCAAGTTACAGATGATAAGATACGTCTAGGCCGCCTTCCAGAGACGGTCCCCCACGTAGTGAAGATTCTCTATGACCTTGCCCTTCCTGCTTGCCTCGATGTCGCGGGAGCTCTTCATAGCCTTCCCGATGGCTAGCGCCTTGCCGTGGGTGACGTCTCTCACCGCGACGAGGTCGCCCGCCTCGAACGAGTCCATGTCCGTGATCCCGGGAGCCATGATGTCCGCTCCGTTACATACATAAGGTATTGCCCCCATGTCCACGACAACCCTGGGCAGCCCATCCACGTGGCTGCCGCCCAGGTAGGGGTAGAGGGCGTCGCCGTCCCTCACGAACTCGATTACGTCGTCCAGCAGGTACACGGTGGCATCCTCCAGCTCTGCGGACTCCACACGATCGGTGTCGATCTCGCCGAACATCGATGAGAGCTCCTCGACGAGTTTCCTCGCCGTCTTCCTCTTCAGCGACTTTCTCTTACGCAACATCAGCAAGGCAGAATATGGACGGGGCAATAAAAGGTGGAGGTCAGAGGCTTGCCTTGAAGGCCTTGAGCCGCTTCACAGCCTCCTTCATAACCGGGACAGGCTTCACAAGAGGCACCCTTATGAACCCGTCTGCGCCGAAGCGGTTACCCGGGCTCAGACGGACATTCTGGCTCTCGTTGAGCTTCTCTAAGAACTCGACGCTGCCCATGCCTGTGCTGCGGACGTCGAACCAGGCGTAGAACGCTCCCTCGAACATGTGGCACGGCCAGCCAAGATCATCCACCGCCTTGACGAAGAAGTTGCGCCTCTTCATGTACTCGGCGCGCCGCTCGTCCACGTACTTGAAGTCGCCCCGGAGACACGCGATGCCCGCCCTGAACACGAAGGTCGCGGGGCGGGGGGCCGTCATGGCCCTGATCTGGGTAGCCTTCTCTAGGTACATGTCGGGGACTAGGTTGTAGCCGAGCCTCCACCCAGTCATGCTGAAGGTCTTGCTGAAGCTCATTATGCCCAGGGTGCGTTCCTTGTACTCGTCGCTGAGCCCCGCGATGCTAACGAACTCGTTGTCGTCGTATACGAAGTGGAGGTAGATCTCGTCCGCGAGGATGGCCATGCCGTGGTCCACGGCCAGGTCGCCCATGGCCTTGCACTCCTCCTCGTTGAACACGGTGCCCGTCGGGTTGGATGGGTTGCAGAGCAGGATCGCCTTCGTCTTCGGTGTCACATAGTCTGCGATGACGCTCGGGTCAGGGTGGTAGTTCCTCTCCACGAGCAGGGGCACGGTGTTCATCTTGACGCCCATGCCGTCGAATAAGCTCTTGTGGCCCACGTAGTATGGGGTGAACATGAGGACCTCGTCGCCCTCCTTGAGGACGGTGGCGAGGGCCACGTAGAGGGCTGCGCTGCTGCCTGCCGCGGGTATGACGTGACTTGGCTCGTACTCGGTGCCGGTGAACCTTTTATAGTAGTCCACGACAGCCTTCTGGAATTGCTCGGGGTAGCCGGAGTAGTGGGGGTAGTGGGTGTTCATCCCCCCCTCGATGATGCCGAGAAGAGCCTTGTTGATCGCGTACTGGGGGGCCTCCACGTCGGGGTCCCCGGCGCTTAACAATATCTGTTCCTTAGGCAATTTGTGTCACGCCTCATTGAAAGGCGTCGACACTAGTATTTAATTGGCTTGATGGAGCTGATCTCTCCTCTAAGAATCCAGAAATCGTTCCATTGATATGTATCGTTATTAAGTAACACTGGTTGATAATCCTTTAATTGGTTTTATTTAAAACAGCACATATGTCCATGAGACACTCCAAGTACCAGACGTCGATGCAGATACTGGAGACTATCAGCGAAGGTAACACAAGCCTCATGGAGATCATGGAAACCACCTACGTCAACAAGAAGAAGGCCAGAGAGATCGTCGGGCAGCTGGTCCAGCAGGGTTTCCTTTCCCAAGGCTACAACGAGAGGGGCCAGAAGACGGACACCTTCGACATGACGAAGAAGGGCAGCAAGACGCTCGGGGAGTTCAAGAAGGTGGCGGAACTCCTCAAGGTCCACGCGCCTGAGATGCTGATCACAAAAAAAGAAGAGGCTTAGAAGAGGAAGCCTGCCCTGAGCGGGTCGTCCGGGTCGATGACGACCTGGTTAAACGCGGTTATGTAGGCGGTAGCCATGACGTCGGGGACTATGGCCTTGTATTTACCTACCTTCACCTCTTTGGCGATTTTGCCCACCATCACTGTGCCTATGGTGGACTCGAACTTCACCTCGTCTCCTGGCTTCAGCTCGCCTTTTCCGTACATGGCGGCCATGCGGGCGTTGGTGCATGTGCCGGCGGGGCTGCGGCAGCTCTGTTTGGGCCCGAACACGTTCCAGTGCCTGCTCGTGTACTCTTTCTTGGTGGGCTCAGTGTAGAAGGTAACCAGGTCCAGTATCTTTAGCTCGGGGTACTCGGGGTGATCCAGCTCGATCTGGTCCTTGATGTAGTTTCTCATGTCCCATCCCAAGGGGATCCAGTAGTCCTTGTTTTCGAGGCTCGGCTCCAGCCCGATGCTGTCGGCGTTCACGAAGGCGTACCAGAGGCCGCCGTACGCGATGTCCGCCTCGACTTCTCCGACGTCGGGGATGTCGAACTTCATGGTCTTCCAGTAGAAGCTGGGGACCCCCTGCATGTATATGGCCTTGGCGACGCCGTCCTCGACCTCGACCTTCGTGCGGACGAGGCCCGCCACCGTGTCGAACGTGATATTGGTCACGGGCTCCGTGACGTCGACCATGCCCGTGTTGACCAGCGCGGCGCTGCAGCTGTACGTGCTGTCGCCGCATGCGCTGAAGTAGCCGTCGGTCCAGAGGTAGATGACGCCGACATCGGCCTCGGGGTGGCAGGGCTCGGTGAGCACGGCGCCGAGCATGCCCTCGAAGCCCCTGGGCTCCTTGAGCATGGTGCCTAGGAGGCTGTGGTAATGGTCTTGGAAGTACTTCTGCTTCTCCTGCATAGATTTCCCGATGAGCTTGGGGACGCCGCCGACAAGTACGCGGGTGGACTCGCCGCTACAGTGGGTGTCGATGCACGATAGGTACCGTTTAAACTTCAACTAATACACCGTGTGTAGGTATTTCCTGCTACCTTTATACAATTATCGGGGGCTCACCTCAGGCATCTTGATGAGGTGTAGCAGTGGATCTTAGATCGTCGATAGGTTAAATATGGAAGCCACAGTATGAGGTGACACGGATGGACGTGACCATAGGGGTAGCCTATTTGTTCTCGGGAGCCTTGGAGATCCTAATCCCGTTTGGCCTCGGTCTCATGCTTAAACGTCGATTGGGGGTGAGCTGGAGATGGTTCTTCGTGGGCGCTTTGATGTTCCTCGCCTCCCTGATAAGGTTCCCGTTGAACAGGTATGTCTCATCAGCCGTGTCGACGCAGGGCTACGGGGTCGCCTTAGACATGCTCATCTTGGCGGCTTTCCCGTCGCTTACCGCTGGGGTCTTCGAGGAGGGAGCCCGGTACATCGCTTACAGGTACATAATTGATGACCATAGCCTCATGAATGGACTTATGTACGGCGCAGGTCACGGCGGCATAGAGTCAGTGTTCATCGTGGGCGTCAACGTCCTTACCATGGGCATCCTGATTCTGTTCATCCCATCCTCTCTCCCTCGCCCGATCCTGGAATCCATATCGATGTCTCAGGTGTATTTGCCGTTGGTGGGGCTGTATGAGAGGCTTGGAGCGATGACGCTTCAGATGGGGTTGTCGGTCATGGTGCTGGAGTGCTTCAGAAGAAAAGACATGAGGTACCTCTTCGTAGCCGTTGCCCTGCACTTCCTGGTGGACTTCGTCGCCTTGGCCACCCTCAGGTATGGCTGGGTCTACCCAGAGTTAGTCATCACCGTGGTTGGCTTGGGGACGGGCTACTGGGTGATCAAGAAGGCTAGAGACGAAGGCCTCATAGAGTGAAGGGTTTACCTTCCTTGAGGACCTCCTCGGGTACCTTATCCTTCCATCTGGCGAGCCACTCCAAGTCCCGCCCCTTCTCCCGGAGGTCGTCAGGCATAAGCTCAGGGATGGTCTCGACGGCGCTTCCTATGGGGTACCACCTGCCACACTCGGGGCAGCGCAGGAGCCCCTCCTCGACCTCGACGAGGTTAAGGTACCTGTAGAGCACGTCTATCCCCTCCGGATAGTCGTTCAGCAGCTTCTTCTCTTCACGGCTGTCCTCGAAGGCTAGTCGGCTGAGGAACTTCTTGGCGTCGGCGTACAGCTCCCTGGAGTGGGTGGAGCCCGTCTCGTCCACGATCTTCTCCAGAGCCGGCGGGCTTATGGTGCCGTCGGTTATCTGCTTAGCCAGATGTGCATACTGCTTCCTGAAGTGGACCGTGGTGATCCCAGCGTCCCTGTTTATCTTCTCAAGCTCCTCCTCGTTGGTCTCCCACTTGAAGAAGTAGGCTTCTAGGGGGTGGTGCTTGTCGATGGGGCAGGCGAGTATGTTGAGGAGCCAGGGCTTCATCTCTACTCAAGTTAGACTGTCTATGATGGAATAAAAGATTATAGAGAAATCGGCTACTTGAAGAGCGGATACTTCTTTAGGTTGGGGAACGCCGACTTTGTCCACCGGAGCCTTCTCTCCGGGTCCTTCCTGACCCAGTTGTACATGTGCCAGAAGTTCTTCCCCCATTTCTCTGTTCGGTCGTCCCGGGGCTCGTAGCCGATGTTACGGAGCTCGTCTGTGTAAGCCCGCTCCACGAGGAACTGGGCGCGTCCCTCTATCTTCCCCCGCTCGATACGCTCCTCCCCGTACTGTTCTATGAGGGCCTCCGCCGCCTCGTTGAGGACATCCCCGCTGCAGATCATGATCTTCTCCTCTTCCCTGAGCCCAAGCCTGTCGACGAGCCTCAGGGCTATCCTGCGGGCCTCGTTCAGGTGCCTCTTCTTGCCGTACACAGGCTCCTGGAAGTACCTCACGTCGATCATGTCGTATATGAAGTGGTCGGTCTCAGGCCTGTAGGCGCCTATTACGACGCCGAACAGGATGTCCCCCGTGCCCGCGTCGTCTATCTTGATGGTCAAGAGAGAGACCTAGGACAGGTTTTTCAGCTTCTTGACGATCTCCTGGGCCTTGGGGAACCTGATCTCGCCTGAATCGACGAGAAGCTTGACGGCGTCCCCGATCATCGCACCCGAGGCGCCGGCCATCACCACGAGGTTCCGGGCGTGGAGCCTCATGTGGCCGTGCTGTATCCCTTCCTGCGTGAGGGCTCTGAGGGCGCCTAGGTTCTGGGCTAGTCCGACCGCACACATGACCTTAGCCAGGTCCACAGCCTTATCAACTCCCAGTATCTTGCGGGCAACCTGCGCCATGGGGTGGCTCCGGGTGGCGCCTCCGACGAGGCCCACGGCCATGGGGAGAGTCATCTCTCCCACAAGGTCGCCGTTCCCGTCCTTGCTCCACCTGCTCATGCTCCTGTACTGGCCGTCTCTCACGGCGTAGGCG
>CAYPNN010000060.1:0-7686 GCA_964412065.1 uncultured Candidatus Bathyarchaeia archaeon | reverse complement strand
CGATTATCCCGAGGACCGTCGAGGCGCTCGTGCCCGCTATCATGGCCCCGAAGAAAAGAGCCTCAGAGAACGTGAACACGTACGGCACCGAGTAGTGCAGCAGGTAGCCTACACCGAGGGTGGTGAGGGTGAAGGTAGTCAACCCGAGGTAGGTAGACTTGATCATGGTCTCCTTGAACGTCTTGAAGTCCACGTTCAGGCCGGCCTCGAACATCAGCAGGTTCAACGCCATGACTACGAGGAGCGGCGTCGACGGCCTGAAGGTCGCCGGGTTAAACAGCTGCAGGGTGGGCCCGAACACGTACCCGAACACTATGAGCCAGACGGTGTCAGGGACCCCCGTGAACGTGTAGATTATGCCGCTTACGTATGCGAGGAACAGTGCCAGAGATATGAGGATCACGACAACGTTGGCGTCCAACCTGGCTCACACATTAAACGGATACAGGTAACAGTCTGGTTGATGGTTTAAACCCGGCTGAGGGTCTTTAAAGTTTCTGGGAGGGCAACGTCATTCCCCTAATATTAAATACAAAAAGATTTAATGTAGCTAAATATGCGTTTCGTGGCGGCTTACTCCGGCCTGTAGGCGCACATCAGTATCCCTGCCAGCGTCACCACGCCGCCGAGCAGGACCATGAAGCTAGGCACCTCGTTCAGAAAAAGGAGAGCCAGGATGGAGGCTCCCACGGGCTCTCCGAGGAGACTCATGGAGACGAGGGGCGCGGAGACGTACCTAAGGGCCCAGTTATACACGGTGTGGCCGAAGATCATGGGGACCAAGGCGATCGCGAAGAACAGGACGTACTCGTCCACGGCGTAGCCCGTGAGGGGGGTGCCGCTGAGCAGAGACATCAGCACCAGGACGACGGATGCGGTGGCGTAGACGGGCGTGACGTATGAGGTCAGGTCGAGGCTCCTCCGTACGACCCTCCCGCCTAGGATGTAGATGCCGAGCATCACGCCGCCCACCAGCGCCAGCAGGTCGCCGTAGAGGTTGAGCTCCCCGACGCCCGCGTCGCCCACGGCTATCATGGTGGTCCCGATGAAGGCTACTGCTATGCCCGCCACCATCCTTCCGGTGACCCTCTCCTTGAGGAAGAAGTGGCTGACTATCGCCACGAATATGGGGTCTATATGCACGAATATGACGCTGCTGGCTACCGTCGTGAAGCTCAGGCTGGTTATCCACGAGGCGAAGTGGATCGCCAGCACCACTCCTATGCCCATCAGGCTGGCTGCGCCTCTCGCGCCCATCCTCCGCATCTTCCCTAACCCGTCGAAGTACACGAATAAGGGCAGCAGGAGGAGGGTCGAGAAAATCATCCTGTATGTCGCTATCGCCAGGGGAGGCCCGTTGCTCATCCTGATGAGTATCGAGGCCGTCGAGACCGCCGTGATGCTTATGAGCAGCGCCAGGCTGGGCGGGAAACCGGGGCGATCCTCCATGGTTCGGGTAATGGTTAACTTCTTATATAATATGATGAGGATGGAGGTCGAGGATGGGGGATGCCTGGCTGGATAACCGTCGTCGGGTACGATCCAGAGTGGCCGCGTCTATACGAGGAAGAGAAGAGGCTTATCCTGGGCGCCGTCGGCGAGCACGTCAAATCCATCGAGCACGTCGGCAGCACGTCCGTGCCCGGCCTCGGCGCAAAGCCGATAATCGACATAATCGCCGGGCTGGACAGCGAGGAAGACGCGGACCGCTGCCTCCCAGCGCTAGCAGCGATAGGATACGACGACGTGACCCCGGAGCCATCGGATGACGACTGGTATTACTGTCTCGGGAAGGGGCCCCACAGCCCGGGGTTCCACCTGCACCTCATGAAGCAAGGCAGCGCTTTCTACATGAGACACATCCTGTTCAGGGACTATCTCAGGGCTCACCCTGAGACGGCCATGGAGTATTACGAGCTAAAGAAGAGGCTCGTGCAAAGGTACGCTGACATGCGGGAAGTCTACACGGAGTCTAAAACAGGTTTCATCGAGAATGTATTGGAGATCGCGTTAAAGGGCTCGAAACGATAAATAGGGCTCAGAAGACTCACATACTATGCCTATATTTGAGGTAGAGACTTGGAAGGTAAAACCAGGGAAGGAAAAAGACCATGAGCAGGCCCTCCAGACATGGATGAAGTGGGTGGGCGAGCACAAGGAACTCTTCCCTGAGTGGAAGAGCCTGAGGTATTTCGTGAAGTATATCGCGGCCGAGGACACGGACCGTCACATCATGGTTTGGGAGTATGACAGCCTGGCTGCCTTCGAGAGGTACAAGGAACGGAGGGGTGAGTACGAGGGGCCCTACGCTGAGTACAAGAAGGTCGACCCCTACTACATGGACCTCTTCGATCACACGAGCATGAGCGTAGAGGTCTGGAAAGACCAAGCAAGGGACCTCTGGATAGAGTAAGCATTCGAAGAATTAATTTGATACAATCATTCAATTATTTTAATATTGAACCGAAAGAAACAGCTGTTTCTAGATAGCATCCATGATTCGCCGCCTAGTACTCAGTCAAAATCAACATGGAATCTGTTGAACTGGAACGTCAGGAACCCATCTGTAACCAGAGCTATAAATCAGGTTAAATGGATCCGTGAAGTAAATCCTGATGTCGTCTTATTAACTGAAGCAAAAAGCTCGAGGGGCACACGTTACCTCTCAGATAGGCTGCAGGCTCTTCAGTATAACGTCCACTTTGAGGAGCCATATGTGGGAGGATATGGTTCCTTGTTAGCTAGTAAGTACCCTTTTTCGATTAATGAGATGAACCCAGATATTGTGGAGCAATTCGGATCAAGGGTAGTGCCTACGAAACTGAGTGTTACAGGTCAAGATATTGAGTTGATAGGCGTTTATGTCCCAAATAGGCGAGATGAGGTTAAGAGAAGATTTCTTGAGTACCTGTTAAACTATCTAGGGATCTTTCCCATCGAATCTCTTATGTTCTGTGGAGACTTGAATGTCCTTGAACCTGATCACATTCCCCATTACTCAAAGTTCGAGGATTGGGAGTATGGGTTCTATACGTCTCTTGAAGAACTGGGGCTTGTAGATGCCTTCCGCTTTCTAAATAGTGATCAAGTCGAGTATAGCTGGGTTGGGAGGACAGGTGACGAGTACCGCTATGATCATATCTTCGTTTCAGAGGATTTGACATGTAAGGTAACCTTGTGCAAGTATTTACATAAGCCTAGGAAAGACCGGCTCAGTGATCACTCAGGTATGTTGATCGAGTTCAGGATATAAAATGAATAATTGGGGATTGGCTACTCCTCTGGGTGTATCTTCTTGTAGAGATAGTCGACATCCATCTCCAGCGCCGCGACAGGCATCTCTAGTTCCCATCTCTCCAGCACCTCGGGCTTCACCTCCCCAGCCCAGCATAGAGGCTCTCCCCCCAGAGTGGCGGTGTATCTTCTGCCCTCGATGAAGCAGCCCCATCCCCCCTCCACGACCTCGGCCTCAAGCTCCAGGTTCTCCAGCACGATGTTCATCGTCGCCTTTATCTCGCTGAAGCTTGCGCTGGAGTGGCACAGCGCCACTGCCAGCCTGCGCCTGGACCTGGCCCCCGTCTCGGTGGACGGGTCCAGCACCACGACGTCGTCGACCTCGTAGAGGTTCTGGGGGTACTGGTGATGCTTGTTGGTGCTCAGGACCTCCATGAGGCTCGGCAGCAGCCTGTTCCGGAGGCTGTCGTAGGCCTCCATCTTGGGGTTGTCCGTCTCGCATATGGGCTCCTCGGGGAGGCTCATCCTTTGGAACAGCTTCTCCCTGTTGCTCATCATGAAGGTGACCACCTCCAGCAGCCCCAGGCCCACCAGGAAGTTCCGTAGGCCCCTGCTGAACACCTCCATGGGGTCCTCCCCAGCCTCGCAGCTTATGGGCGGTATCATGGGCTCGAAGTTGTCGTAGTCGTAGGCGATGGCGACGTCCTCCACCAGGTCGATGGGGTGCATCACGTCGGCCCTGTAGCTGGGTATCAGGACCTTGATGACGTCTCCATCGATCTCGGTTCCGTGCCCCATCTTCTCCAGCTCGCGGGCCGACTCCTGGGGCGTGAACCCGGAGCCGAGGGTGCGGTTGACGTAGTCGTTCTCCAGCTCCATCACCCACGGGTCGAGGTTCGGCGTGGTGAGCACCGAGCCGTCCGGGTAGCGGTTGTGAACCTCGTGTATCTCGGCCCCCCTGTCCGCCAGCGTCACGCAGATGACGTTCAGCACCTCGGTGATGGCCTTGAGGTCGGTGCCCGTCACGTCTATGAACAGCTCAGTCGTGGCTTCGTCTATCCTCGTGTACTCGCCGTTGATGATTGGGGGCATAGAGAGCACCATGCCCTTCCTGTCGAGGATCATGGGGTACTCCTTGAAGCCCTCCACGGTCCAGGCGTACTCCCTGCCCGTCTTCATCTCAGTCAAAATCCAGTTGAGGTCCTTCTCGAACCGCTCCCCGAGGGGCCTGAACTTGAACCCCGGCGGCTTGGTGGTGTAGGTCACCGGGAACTCTATGGGCTCCAGGCTGTGCAGCCCTATCGCCACCTTCCGCCGTCTCCTGCCGTGGGTGACGTGGAGCTTCTCCTGCATCTGGATGATGCTCCTGATCAGGGGGTCGTCGAACTCGACGTTCTTAACCACGGCGGTCACGAACCAGGGACGCACCTCCCGGGTTTTCTTATCGACGACGACCTTGTAGTCGGACTTTTCCACCGGGTAGCTTCTCAGCCCGGTCCTCGCCCCCGTCCAGCTCAAGTAGGCCCTAGCCAGCCCCTCTATGCTGAGGAGGTCCGGCCTGTTGGGGAACACCTCCAGTTGGAACCCGTCCTCCGTGGTCCCCTCCCAGCCTGTGCCCATCATGGGCAGCCTGTCCTGCAGCTCCTCGACTGTGACGTCCCTGCCCAGAAGCTCACTGAAGTCCCCTAGGTTTACCTCTATGACCGGCATCTCTCATCACTCCATCCACAGCTTGGCCCGACGCAGAAGGCCGATGTCGTTGGTGTAAAGCTCCTTGATGTTGTTAACCCTGTAGCTCTGCATGACGAGCCTGTCGAAGCCTGGGCCCCAAGCCAGCACCGGGACGTCGATGCCCATGAGGGGCTTCACCACCTCGGGCCTGAACATGCCCGCGCCGAAGAGCTCCATCCACTCGCCGCGGTCCTCTATCCAGACCTCTGCCTCCATGCTCATCTCGGTGTAAGGGAAGTAGCCCGGCCGGAACCTGAACCTCTCGACCCCTAGCCCCTCCATGTAGGCCTTGAGGTAGCCCTTCATGTCGCGGAACGTCACCCCCTCCCCGACGACGATGCCGTCCGTCTGGTAGAACTCGGCGAGGTGGTTCCAGTCGATGGTCTCGTTCCTGAACACCCTGCCGCAGCTGAAGAACTTGGCGGGGAGATCGTCCGGAGTGAGCTTCGCCATCTGCTTGACGCTCAGGCTGGTGGTGTGGGTCCTGAGGCAGTTGCGGGCGGCTACCTCCGGGTCCCACCTGTACTTCCACCCGAGGCTGCCGGTGGTCCACCCGTTCTCGTGGGTCTCCTTCACCTGCTCCACCATCTCCGGGTCTGGCAGCTTCCCGCTGTAAGGCGTCTTCATGTAGAACGTGTCAGCCAGGTCCCTCGCGGGGTGATCCTGGGGCTGGTAGAGGGCGTCGAAGTTCCAGAAGCTGAGCTCGAGGTACTCGCCCTTCATCTCCTTGAAGCCCAGCTCCACCCAGAACCGCCTTATGTAGTCGATGACCTGGCTTATGAAGTGGCGTTTCCCGGGGCTGAGGCTTGGCGCGGGGAGGCTCACGTCGTACCTCTGGAACGAAGCCCCCCTCCACGACTTGTTCACCAGCATCTCCGGGGTCAGCTGAGTGACCACGTTCACCGTCTTCGCCGTCTCCAGCTCCGGCAGAACCCGTCTACCGAACTCCGTGATGGCTACGGAACGCTTCGTCTCCTCGCGCTTGTTGACCAGCTTCCGCTTAACCATCTGCTCCAGTACTGTCATCTCGTCTTCGGTGAACGCCTCTCCACTCTGGGGGGTGGGATCGTTAAGGGCTCTCAGGAGCCGCTCCTCGGAGGAGTCGCCGACCTTCTTTCCCTCCTCGGTGAGCTGGATGACGCCATTACTGATGTCCGCCCACCCGTTGCGCCTCATCCACGCCAACGCTATGTTCAGGTTCCTGAACGTCTGCTTGAGCTTCGCTATCTCCTGGGGCCCGTGGAACAGCAGCTTCCTCAGGTTCTGCTCCGGTAGGCCGTCCTCCGCGTAGACGCCTCCCTCGTCTGTGAGACTAAAAAACTGTGAGACCTCCTCCTTAAACGAGACTACGCCTTTCGTCGCGGCCCAGTCGGACGCCTTCTCCACGGCGTCCCTCGCCAGCCCAGTGAGCCGGCTCAGTTCCTCTGTCGTCGCGGTGCCACCGCCGCCCAGCGCCTGGAGCACCTTCCTCTCGTTCTCGTGTAGCCGCTCGGCTACCTCTCTGGGGTTCATGGGTCTCACGTACCTTATCCATACAGTCTATAAGTGATTTAAATATTGACTGAGTAAGGAAGTGTCAGAAAAATAGAAGACCGGTCTTACTGGAGCCATGTCGATGACATATTATTTGGGATGATGCCGCTATAGAATAAACGTCATGGAACTTTTAGAATACCTATACAAATTATATAGATACGCTTTAAACGTTTAGAAATATCTTAATAACTAAATGAAAAAAAACACCTGGTTTTCTTAGCTCTTGGTCTCATAGTTGGGTATTTTGGAGTAAACTATACAAAGGAATTCCTGCAGACTCGAGCATACGCCGAATCAGACAGAATTGCCGCTGAAGTAAACCCTGACATCGTAGTGTCAAACACAAGATTTGCGTTCGACGTATTCAATGCGTTATGTGAGGAAGACCCCGATGCGAATGTTTTCATCTCACCTCTCAGCCTCAGCGCCGCCCTCACGATGACATATTCAGGTGCGGGGGGAAGCACAGAGGAAGCTATGAGGAACACCCTAGGTTATGGTGAAATGAATACCGAGCAAGTCGAAGACGGTTTCAAGAATCTATTATCTAGTTTGGAAAACGTGGATCGGGAGGTCACTCTCAACATAGCTAACTCTGTTTGGATGAGAGATAGCTTCGAGGCTTCTGTATTTGAGGATTATAAAGAGACTCTAAGCGACTGCTATGACGGCGCATTTTTTGCACGTCCTTTCAATCAGGGAACAGTAAATGAGATGAATGAGTGGGTGGCGGAAAACACAGAGCATAAGATAGAAAAAATTATCGATTCAATTGAGCCGGATCATGTTATGTTTCTCGTGAACGCCATCTATTTTAAGGCGGACTGGACGCATCAATTCAAGAAATCAAATACACAGGAAAGGGACTTCTACCTATCCGATGGAACAGTTGTCTCAGTAGACACCATGTCCCAAGGTGATGACTTCAGATACTATAGGGGAGGTAACTTCGCCGCTGCGCGGTTTCCCTACGGAAGAGAACAGGTGGCGATGTATGTGTTCTTACCTGATCCAGGTGAATCTCTGGATCAGTTCATTGCTGGGCTGTCTCATGAAGCCCTAGACGAGTATATCAACGAGATGCGTATGGAGAAGGGCCTCAAAGTACGTTTCTCCAGATTCAGGTTCGAGTATGGGGTGAAGAGAATGAACGATGCTCTGATCAAACTAGGCATGGGTGTAGCG
>CAYPNN010000059.1:0-7693 GCA_964412065.1 uncultured Candidatus Bathyarchaeia archaeon | reverse complement strand
ACATTATGGCGCACGTTGTACAGGTCTGTGCGACCACTGAGAGGTCATGGGTTATCAGCATCATCGTTAGACCGAGCTCCTTCCTCAGCCTGTCTATCACCTGGAGGGTCTGAGCCTGGACGATGACGTCCAGGGCCGTCGTCGGCTCGTCGGCTATGATGATATCCGGGTAGCAAGCCAGGGCCATCGCTATCATCGCTCTCTGCTTCATCCCCCCACTCAGCTCGTGGGGGTAGCTTGATACGCGGCTGGGGTCGATGCCGACGAGCTTGAACAAATCTCTCGCCCTACCCATGGCCTCCTCCTTTTCCACGTCTTCGTGAAGCGTGATCGCCTCGGCGATCTGATCGCCTACCCTGAACACCGGGTTCAACGCGTTCATTGCTCCTTGGAAGACGTAGGACAACCGCTTCCACCTGTAGTCCGAATCGAACTTTTTATCATCTATTTCAATTATGTTGGCACCATCGAACAGCACTTTCCCGCCGACGATCCTCCCGTTCCACGGGAGAAGGCGCATGATCGCCAGGGCGAATGTCGTCTTCCCGCAGCCGGACTCGCCCACGAGTCCTATCGCCTCCCTCTTCTCGACCTCGAGATCGACGCCGTCGACCGCCTTCACGTCGCCTTTCAGGGTCGAGTAATACATTCTAAGGCCCTGTATGTTTAGGAGGGACATCCGAATTTCACCGATAAAGTGTCAGCGTGCATTTAAAAAGCATGACATGCCCTTGTCGGTTAACACGAAGCGGTGGAGCTCTATAACGAGTATCCGGATGTGGATGATTGCGAATCCCTAGTGGGTAAATTAAACGCAGGGATATCCCCAACGTTTTTTATTCCGTCAAGCCGATACAAGGGAAATGGAGCACATAAGGGGCGTCTTCTTCGACCTACACGGCACCCTGCTGCTCTCAGACGACGTAGACGCCGCGTGGGAGAACTGGGTGCAGGCGTTCCACCGCGAGATGACGCTGAGAGGCGCCGCGGCGACCCTGGACGAGTTCAAGAAGCATCTGGAGACGCTCTTCAACTCCCCCGAGCCCCGGTACAGCGAGCCAGGGATGACCCTCTTCATGAGGCGCGTCAAGGCCCTCGGGCGCATGCTCGGCGTGGACATCTCCTCCAACGAGATAAGGCCCCTCGTGGACTCCGTGATCAGGGTGTGGCACAAGGGTATGTACCTGGACGCCGAAGCCGAACGAGTACTGGAGACCCTTAGGCGGCGCTACAAGGTGGGGCTGGTAACCAACTGGGAGCACGCCCCCAGGATACATGAGCTCCTCGCCGAGCTGGGCATCGAGGGCCTCTTCGACGCCGTCGTGGTCTCGGACGAGTACGGAGCCGCCAAGCCCGACCCCGAGATATTCCACGAGGCACTGAGCAGGACCGGCGTCAGCCCAGGCGAGGCGGTGTACGTCGGAGACATGGAGGTGGACGTAGAGGGCTCCATAAACGCCGGGATGCACCCGGTCCTCGTCAGGCGCAGCGACCAGGGCAACTGGGCGTCCTACAGCTACGACGAGTCCACCGGCCGTAGCCTCGACGGCGTTACACTCATATCCCGACTCTCCGAGCTTCTGGGCGTCCTCGGGGCAGAGTAAACCTTCATAACAAACCCGCACCCATGAATCATAGCTTGGTGCCTGACAGAGTAAGGGTGAGCGTCGGGACGGCCAGCGTGCTCGGCCTGCTAAAGTACAGGCTAAGCGTGCCCCCAACCACCGCCTACCTCATGACGTACACTGAGGGAAGCTGCCTAGCCAACTGCAGCTTCTGCGCCCAAGCCAGGGATCACCAGACCAAGAGGGACCAGCTCTCCAGGGTCGACTGGCCGGTCTACCCCCTCGACAGGGTCACGGAGGGCTTCAGGGCGCCGGCGCAGGACGTGCTGGAACGTGTATGCGTCCAGGTCATCAACTACCCCGGCTTCCTCGACGACACCTTGGACTTGGTCAGGCTGCTGAGGGACGAGACGGGGCTCCCGGTCTCGGTGGACACCTGCCCCGTGGGCGAGGAGTCCCTCCACAGGCTCAGGGAGGCAGGCGCCGAGATGATAAGCATACCCCTCGACGGCGCCACGCCCAGGATATTCGACGAGATAAAGGGACGCGGCGCCAAGGGGCCCTACCGCTGGGAGAGGCACATGGAGGCCCTCGGGGCTGCCGTGGAGGTCTTCGGAGCGGGCAACGTGGGCAGCAACCTCATCGTGGGCCTCGGCGAGACCGAGAGGGAGGCCTCGGGGCTCATCCAGATGCTCCACGAAATGAAGGTCAGGACGGTGCTCTTCGCGTTCACCCCGCTGAAGGGGACCAGGCTCGAGGACCTGCCCCAGCCCCCCATGGGGTCGTACAGGCGCATACAGGCTGCTCGTCACCTGATCGTCAACGGCTTGTCCTCGCTCAGGGAGATGACGTTCGACGAGGAGGGTAGGATAACTGGCTACGGCGCCGTAGACCTCGAGGAGGCTCTGGGGGACGGCGCCGCCTTCATGACCACCGGGTGCCCGGGGTGTAACCGACCCTTCTACAACGAGCGACCCTCCGGCCCCCTCTACAACTATCCACGCCCCCTGACCCGCGAAGAAGCTGGTGATATGCTCAAGGAGCTCACAGGGCGGCTGGACTCAGGTATTTATCCTATCTCATAGACGAGATCTTGCTTATGTCGATCAAGAATGTTCTGACGATCATGACTATGGGGGCGTACGGTTACAGCATGAGCAGCCAGTCCAACTCCCTTCCCAGGCCTGCCGAGGTCATGGTGAACCAAGGCTCCGTCAGGCTCTTGAGGAAGAGGGAAACCTTCCAGGACTTGCACAGAGACCAGGAACCATAGGTTTCTAATGCTTAACCGTGTCAGGCTGTTCAACACTTTAATGGAGGAACCAAGCGCGTTCTCAGGTTTAGACGGCTCGACGACGACTTGGCTCCATGTACACAACAAACCCTAAACGTGGCAGTGAACTTGAGATCGTATGGCTCCGATCTCCCTCCGAGAACTGTTGAAGGGTAACCTGCTCGTCTTCACGCTCGGGGACATGATGAGGATGCTCTCGGTGTTCATCACCTTCCCCTACTTCAGCCTCTATGTGCAGGCGCTGGGCGGCAGCATGGTCACCATAGGATTCATCAACAGCCTCCGCCCACTGCTCGCCCTCTTCATCTACCCCGTCGCAGGCTACCTCAGCGACAGGCACAGCAGAGTAAAGATTATCGCCGCGACGGGCTACGTCACGGCGGGGCTCTGGCTGCTGTTCCTGTTCGCCCCAGACTGGCGATGGCTGGCAGTGGGGAACCTCCTCCTAGGCCTCATGACCTTCTACTTCCCGGCGGCCAACTCGCTGATGGCTGACTCCCTTCCACCGGGCAGCCGGGGCCTCGGCTACAGCCTCTGGAGGGCCCTCCCCGCGACGCTGGGCGTAGTTTCCCCGTACATCGGCGGCTACCTCATCACCGTCTGGGGGGTGACGAGAGCCATGAGGTTCCTCTACGGCCTGACCATCGCCGCCTCCCTGATCATAGCCACGATGAACCTTAGATACCTGAAGGAGACGCCTCGGGATTCGCCGCAGGAGCAAGGCATCGACCTACGCGGCGTCCTAGTCGGCTCATACAGGGAGATGATCGGCGTCGTCTGGGGGCTCCCCGTCAACCTCAAGGCATACGCCGTGATGCTCGCCTCGGGCTTCCTCTTCAACGGGGCCGCGTCGTCTTACTGGGTCATCTACGGCACCGAGGCGATGGGCCTCACGGAGCTTCAGTGGGGGACTCTGCTGCTGGTGGCTGCCCTCGTGAACGTGGTTTTACTTGTCCCTGCGGGGCTCCTCACGGACAGGTTCGGAGCTGAAAGGATAATGATCCTCTCCCTAGTAGTAGTCGCGGTCCCTGTCCTGCTCTTCCCTTACAGCACGAGCTACACGTGGACGCTCCTGTTGTTCGCCGTGATGACCTTAGCCAACACCTTCCTGATGGCGGCTGCCCCAGCCTACATGGCGACCGCATCACCGCCGGAGGTGAGGGGGAGAGTCATGGCTGCCCTGGGCATGGGCTTCCTATTCGTCGACACGAGGGGCGGAAGCACCGGAGGCGGACCGGGCATGGGCGCGTTATTGACCGTTCCATCTATCGTCGGGTCGATGCTTGGAGGCATCATGTACGACATCGACCCCAAGCTCATCTGGCTTCTCCTGGGCGGATCGATGATCCTCAACTCGCTCCTAGCCCTCGTGTATCTTCGTCGAGGAGGGGCAGCCACATAACAGTTCTAGTAAAAAATCCAGTGTATCGGTGAAAAACCCTTCAACGTTTAACCGACATGCATGCCACGAAAAAAATTACGCATATAACCGGTAACCGGTGATAAGAAAAAAAAAATACGCCGTCGATACGCGACACCGCCGCTTCACATGTGTGACAGTCCACCATCTATGACAGGTGGACCATCACTGGGAGAGCAACGAAGTACAATCAAGACTCCTGCCTGTTGTAGAAGGTCCTCAGTGGAAAATGAAATAACCCCCGTACATACCACTGTACCAAGGTGTCTGCGATGAAGGATAACTGGCGTCTCATCGACATGAGGATCGAGGACGCGCCCACCCAGATGGCCATCGACGAGGCCATAGCCATGGCGCGGCTCAAGGAGGGAACCCCCAACACCGTGAGGCTCTACAGGTGGAACCCCTCCGCCGTCAGCATAGGCTACTTCCAAGGAATAGAGAAGGAGGTCAACCTGCCTGCCTGCGAGAAATACGGCGTCGACGTGATACGCCGCATAACCGGCGGAGGAGCCGTATACCACGACTATCACGGCGAGATAACGTACAGCGTCGTCGCGCCAGAGGCGGACCCAAAGATGCCCGCCGACATCCTGGAGTCCTACGAGCTGATCTGCGGCGCCATAGTAAACGGCCTCGCCGGGCTCGGCGTAGACGCCGAGTTCAAGCCGGTCAACGACATCGTCGCGGGAGGCAAGAAGATCTCGGGGAACGCCCAGACGAGACGCCACGGCGTCGTGCTGCAGCACGGCACCGTCCTCGTGGACAGCGACATCAGGCGCATGTTCCAGGTGCTGCGGGTGAGCGACGCCAAGATCAGCGACAAGCTCATACAGGCGGTGGAGGACCGTGTCACCAACCTCAGACGCTGCCTGGGCAGACACGTAACCTTCGACGAGGCGAGGGCGGCCCTCATCGAGGGCTTCGAGGAAACCTTCGACGTAGCCCTAGAGCCGGGTGAGCTCACCGGCGCGGAGACGAGGCTGGTGAAGCGGCTACACGAGAAGTACAGCAGCAGGGAGTGGGTGTTCCAGAGATGAAGCGGGCGGAGTACAAGGTGCCGGGCGGCAAGCTCCTGGCAGCCGAACTAGGCGTCGAGGGAGGACGCCTCGTGGGCGTCAAGATCACGGGCGACTTCTTCATGCACCCCGAGACAGCTATAATCGATCTAGAGAAAGCCCTAGACAACACCCCCACGGCGGACCTGGAGGACAGGGTGAACAGGTTCTTCCAAGAAAACGACGTGACTCTGTTCGGCGTCGAGGCCGGAGACTTCGTTAAAGTCGTCAGGCTCGCCCTGGAGTCATAGGGCGGCTATCTTCTCGTCAAGCGCCCTAGGTGTGGCGCAGCACCCGTCGAAGCTTTTTACCTTGTATCCCATTTCAAGGGCTCGGCTCTCTGTCGACCTGGAAACCAGCGCTAAACGGTCTGCCCCCGCCTCTATGGCTCTCCACTCAAGCTCCGTCTTGTATCCCCTGCTTCTCATACAGCCTAGAGAAGCCTCTGTACGTGGGCTGAGCCTCTTCGCCTCATCGATCAACCCAATGATCTCGTCGACACCCGGCGGCGTCACGCTCGACATCGGGGTGTCCGCCGTGGGTATCAAGCCGAGGAAGACTACGACCTCGGGCCCGATAGACAGGGACCGCTCCAGAGCCATGCGCTCTCCCTTCAACTCGCCGAAGTGCAGCCCGACGCATATGTGGGGCGCCACCGACGGCGCGCCGGCGTCCACCAGGTTGGTCAAAGTGGAGCCGTACTCCTCCACCGACGCCTTCAAGCCGTAGACGTCCCTGAGGGTCTCGTCGCTGCCGACAACGTCCACCGAAACGACGTCGGCGCCCGTAGACGCCACCTCCTCAGCCTCACGTACATCCAGCATCCCGGTGTGGAGGTTAAGTATGAGATCGGTGTTCTCCTTTACCCACGTCAGTGTGGGCAGGAACCGCCCGAGCGGCACCCTGCCTTCCTTGGTGGAGCCGCCGCTCACCAGCAGACCCACGCCGCCGCCCTTCTCATGCTCGACGCAGAAGCTTTTCAGCTTCTCGGGGGTGCTGACGTCAGGCATGTGGCCGAGGTAGTGGGCCTTGCAGTGGGCGCACATGAGCTCACAGTGTGGGCCAGTTACAGAGACGCTGGGGAACCTGGGCAACGGGTAGTAGAATCTAACGGTGCGCGACACGGCGAGCCCTCGACAGTATGCATCTGGATTGACGCGATAAATAGGTTGTTTAAAAAGGGTGGGTCGGCTACCTCGCGGCCTCCGCCAGCCTCCTCCCCAGCTCCCTGCACTTCTCTAGCACGGCTTCGCTTGGGGCTCCGCTTGACTCGACGGGGTCGCCTACGACGGTGCCCACGCGTTTCAGCAGGTTGACGAAGGGCTCGCGCACCCTCCCGCCGCCCCCGTGGCTGTAGAAGAGGGCGAGGGGCTTACCCGTCATCCCCTCCTCGCGTCTGTGGATGTACCAGTCGTCCATGAAGGTCTTGATGCCGCCTGCGACGTAGCTGAAGTAGTCGGGCGTGCCGACGGCGGCGACCCTGTAGTGGGGGAACGTGGTGATGTCCAGCCTGTCCTCGTTGGTGTTGAACGTCACCACCTGCAGCCCCGCCTCCTTGAGGCCCTCTGCGACGGCCTCGGCCATCTTCCCGGTGTTGCCGTACTGTTGCGAGTGGTACAACACGAGTGCTTTCATCGTTTGTTCCTCCGAGAATTCATCCATAGTCTATCCATCAGCTATTTAAACGTTATATTTACACATCAAACATTTGATTTATATATCATACGTTTCCGCTGGCTCTTGGTTAACTCTAAATCCCCCGGAGACACAGGAATAGCCATGGCTAAGATAGGCTGCTCGATTGAGGAGATCGACACCCCGGCCCTCCTGCTGGGCCTCGACGCGATGGAGGCCAACATAGAGAAGATGGCCGAAAGGTTCAGGGCGATGCCTGCTGAGCTCAGACCCCACGCCAAGACCCACAAGACCCCCATAATCGCACAGAAACAGATTGAGGCGGGCGCCATAGGCGTCACCTGCGCCAAGCTCGGTGAGGCGGAGACCATGGCGGAGGCGGGCATCAGGGACATACTCATCGCCAACCAGGTTGTCGGCGAGCCCAAGGTAACCCGACTCATGAGCCTCGCCAAGCACAGCGACGTCATAGTCGCCGTCGAAGACAGCTTGAACGTGAGGCACCTCGCCGAGAGGGCTAGGGAGAAGGGCGTCAGGCTCGGCGTCCTCGTGGAGGTGGACGTGGGGAACAACCGCTGCGGCGTCATGCCCGGGAAGCCGGCCCTCGACCTGGCAAGGGAGGTGCAGAGCTACCCCAGCCTAAACCTCAGAGGAATCATGGGCTACGAGGGGTTCTGCCAGTTCCTCGAAAGCATCGGCATACTCCCATTCTACAAAGATC
>CAYPNN010000058.1:0-7739 GCA_964412065.1 uncultured Candidatus Bathyarchaeia archaeon | reverse complement strand
GCCATCTTCTCCAGCGCCTTCACGAGGGTCCTCATGTGGCGTGTCCCCCTCTTGGTGGGGGCGTCGGGGAACAGCGCCACCCCGTCCTCGACCAGTGTGCAGGGCTTCGTCTCCACCATCACCCGTTCCTTGCCGTCGGAGAGCACGAGGTCGAGCCGTGAATCATGGAACACCGGCTCAGCCTTCTCCACCGTGTATCTCCTGAAGTCTTTCAGGCGACCGGCGTTAACCGCCTCGGCGACGAGCGTGTTAGGGAGCCTGGAGTCTACGCTAACCATGACGCCCCCATAGTCCACGAGCACCATGTCGTACCGGGTCTTCCTGTGCTCGCCCCTCATCTCAAGCAGGTAGACTCTGGTGCCGGGCACCAACAGCTCGCGCATGCGCCCAGGGTTGGGTATGAAGCACATCTCCGCAGAGCCGTCTACCTCCACGACCCCGAGGAACCTGTTGGGCCTGTCCACAAGCCTGGCCTCAAAGGGACGAGACGGGTATCTCATCTTCTGCTCAGCAACTGGTTTATCTCGTCCATGAGCTCTGGGCTGGACGCCGCCACCAGCTCGAACCGGGTCTCCCTCGTCAGAGGTAGGTCGCCGAAGGGTTCGCCGTCCACCTCGTAGACTCCGCCAGCCTCACGCAGGATGAGGAGACCAGCGGAGGCGTCCGTTGCCCGTAGGATGCCTCTTAGGTCCACGTGGGCGTCGAGGACCCCCGCGGCCACGTGGCAGAGGCTCATGGCGCTGCAGCCCTCGGCCCTGATGTGCCTGCACTCGCTGATGAGAGGCGCCATGACGTCGAGGCGCGAGACCTTGCTCATGTCCATGGATATCAGGGCTCTCCTGTACTGGGTGGGCGATGCAGTCTGGAGGGGCCAGTCGTCTCGCATGGCGCCCTTACCCTTCTCCGCGAAGTAGGTCTCCCCAGTGTAGAAGTTGACGACGATGCCCGCGAAGACGCCGCTCTGTGTCCCCGTCTCGCTCACGCTTATGCTCGTCACCGCCGGCTGCAGGCCTCTGGCCAGGTTTGTGGTGCCGTCCACAGGGTCCGCGACGATCACGTACTCTCCGTCCCCGAACACCTGGTCTCCCTCCTCGCTCACAAGCTGCGCCGACACCTTGTTCACTGTGAGTGTATCTACTATGGCTTGCTGGGCCTCGCCGTCCAGAAGCCTTTTGAAGTCGGTCACCGGCAGCGAGTGCCGCTTGGGAAGGACGGTGAGAACCCTGCTCTGTATGTTCTCCACAAGCTGGTGGAGCACAGTCTTCCAGTCGATTCCAGCATTCAACGTCATAATCCACGACCCTGGCTATGTGAATACTATAGTTCCTTCAGATAGTGAATTAGTTTACCTCTAAGCCTGAACCCGACCCTCTGTAGCAGGCTGCGCGCAGCAGTGTTCGGCTCCCCCGTCTCCGTGAGCACCAGCCCGCAACCTCTGCTCCTTAGATAGTCTTCAGCCGCCTCCATCAGCTTGGTGGCTATTCCCTGTCTGCGGTTGCCTCTCTTCGTGTGTACCACCTGTACGTGCCCGATCTTTTCCTTGGTCACGTAGTTAGGTCCAAACGCGTCTTGGAAGGAGATCACGAACCCAACGACCTCTCCTCCTTCTACAGCGACGAGGAAACCCTCCGGCTCTTTTCTCATGTAGTTCTCCAGTATCCTAGTGAATCCTTGTCTACTCGACTCGACATCGAAATATCGTTGAACCGGGTCTTCGAGTCCCTGGTCTACCATGTATTCAGCCCAGAGCTCCGTCAACTCCGGTAGGTGCTCCTCGCTACACGGCTTGACTTCTGTTATCAAGTTAAAATCAAGGTAGATGTTTAACTAAAATAAGTGTTTAGTCACGCCTACTCTTGCCACTGGTAGTTGCTGAACTCTATCGCGTGGAGCACCCTCTGCGCCGGGAAGTCCTCGTCCCTGCACTGGAACGTGTACATTACGAAGCCGTCGTAGCTGAAGAAGTGCATCCTGCCCCGCTGGTAGATGATCCGGGGCTTAGCGATGTCCACCAGCTCCAGGAACTCCTCGCGCTTGAACTTGACGCGGTAGCTGCTAGCGCTCATCGAGGCAGCCGCCACCGCCCCACCTGCATACGCCAACTTTAACTCCCACCTCCCTTCTTCTCGTCTTCGAAGCTGAACACATCCTCGATAGGCCTGCCGAATACTCCAGCTATGTTCCAGGCCAGCCTTAGGCTGGGGTTATATTTGCCCTTCTCCAGGAAAAGTATGGTCTGCCGGGTGACTTCAACTAGGTCGGCAAGCTGCTCTTGGGTTAACCCCTTCTCCCCCCTCAGCTCACGTATCCTAGTCTGCACGACTACTCACCCTTCACGTAGGCGTGGAAAATCCAGCTCCCAGCGAACACTACGTAGCTCATCCAGAGCAGGGGCAGCAGGGGGTTCGGGTCCAGATAGGTCATGAGCTCGGGGTACGCGAGCCACATCGCCTCGTCCATGAAGCCCACTACGCTCATGGCTGCCACCAGCACGACGAAGGCGTTTCTCGCAGCCTTGTTGAAGATGTTGCCCAGCCTCTCGTCATATAGGGTGCCGAAGCTCAGCCCCACACTGAACACGAGCCCTATACCTCCGCCGATGCCAGACACGTAGTCTCCCGAGAAGCTGCTGTACATGAGGGCCCCCAGTATCACCGTGGCGCTCAGGCTCCAGGACGCGAGGCGCATGGTCTTCTTCTGCTCGGGGGTCACCGGCTGGGGGTTGCCGTACTTGGCGATCCCTATGACTACGCCGGCCATGTACCCCGCGAAGGCTCCCAGGGGGAGTCTTCCGATCATGAAGCCGACCACGGCGCCGATGACTGTTCCCAGCCCTATTAGTGTCCATCTCTTCTTTCTTGTCTCAGGGTCTTCGAACACATCGTTCACCTTGTAAACTATTTCTAACGTTAGAAATACTTAACGTAATGTCTTTTTAACATTTCGGTGGATGGATGCATAAAAAATAGGTTCGATTAGGGAATCACATAATAATCCAGGTTCTTGGTGTCCCAGTAAGACCCGCTGTAGTACCAGTTGTTCTCCATGTAGAGGGCGTTCTCGGTGTTCATGGTGCTCATGATGCTGTAGCGGTCCGGGTCGTACTTCTCGGACTGCCCCTTTAGCTGGAGTATCCCGATGCTGTGGCCCAGCTCGTGACAGGCGACGATGACCTCCCCGTTGTCTATCGACATGCCATTCGACGCCTCCCACTGGTCGATCATTGCGTCCGCGATGAAAACGTAGTTACCTGCCAAAGCATCCTTCCTATCGATGACCACGTACGTGTAACCGCCCACGTTGGAGTTCTCGTCCCATGTGCCCCATAGCACCCATTTCTCCTTGCTGAGGTACTCGCCGTCGTATCCGTCTCCGTCCGCGTCGTATCCGTCTTGGGCTTGGTCGTCGTACCATAACGCGTCGTTATAGTTCTTTTCCAGTGTCCAGAAATCTGCGCTTGTGATCATATCGTCGAACGGAATTTGCTCATCGATCTGGTACTCCACGTCAATGGCGAAGCCAGACCAGTAGCTCACCAAGTAGTCGAGAACAACAGTGTTTGGGTAATGACCTTGGATGTAGTCGACTTCGATGTAAACCTCCCACTGGTGCTCACTAACAGCCATCACAGCCACAGTATCGGAGGCGATGGTCTTGCCCTCCGCGTCCTTTCCCTCGACAAGTATCGAGGCTGACCCAGACGGTGGGGCGATCCATGTGGCGTAGTACCTGTCCCCGTACCCGACTGGGCTCATGGGAGTCCCTTGGAGCTCGATTGAATCGAAATCGCCCTTCGCCTCGACGATCACCGTCACCGATCCCATCACAGTCTCTCCGTCGGGGACGTTCAGTATGTTCACGGAAGCCGTCGACTTGTCGGGTTTCCCGGCCCACGACGGCTTGGCGTTGAACTTGTAGGGCAGCTTCTTGATGTATGTGCTCTTCACGGTGCCTTGGACGGGAGCCGTGGCTGCTAGGACTATTATCAGCCCTAACAGAATCACTGTCAGTTGTTTTCTCTTCATTATAAACCAGTTACATGGTGACATAGGATATAGATAAAATTTACCTCTAATACTGTGTTTTATCATTCATCAAGATTTTCTGCATATTGTAATAGGCATTTATCCTCTTCATGATGGCGCATGATGATATTGATGATCATCGATGCTTTACTTTTCACCACATTGCCCACGTATGAGGATGAGCCGAGTATGGGGGCGCCAGTCTAGCCCCGGTATACGCCCCAGAAGTGGCGCACCTCCATGTCCTCGGGGCTGTCGGTGCCGTGGCTGCCCCTCCCAGTGTCCGGGTCCACGTGGGTGCCGTGGTCCGGGAGGAACGCTATCGCCCTGTTGCTGGACGCCCAGCGCGAGTTGAACTCCGCCGAGAGCCGACTGAAGGAATCCAGGTGGCCCCTGAAGGCGGCGATGGCCTGGGGGCTGGTGGGTGTGGAGCCGTGCATGGCGTCGTCGTACCCCTGGTGGTAGGCGAGTATCACGTCGTGCCCGCCCTCCCCCAGGAGCTCTAACACCCTCTCCTCGACCTCTGGGTCGTACTCCTCGGTGTAGTATTCGATGGGCCGCCGACGGAAGATGAGGTCTATGCTGCTATCCTTCACAGCCACGATGGCCACCCTCTTACCCGCCCTCGCGAGGGCGTCGAACAATGTGTCGCACTCCAGCACAGGCTTCTCGTACTTCCTGATGCCGTGGCCCTCGGGCTTGAGGCCGGTGAACATGCTTCCGTAGCAGACAGGGGTGCTGCTGGGCGTCATGGAGAGGACGGGCACCTCTATTGGCGCCGCCTCCAGGACGCCCTTGAACTCGTCTCTATGCATCTGGTAGAGCCATTCGCCGATGGCGTCCGGGGCGTATAGCAGCGCCTTCTCCACAGGCTCTCCGCCCAGGGCTTTTCTTCCTTCCTCCAGAAGCTCGGCTATGGGCTCTGCGGTGGACCCGCGGGGAGGCTGCACATCCATAAGGCTGCAGATCGTGGGTGCCACCGAGTCGATCCCGTACATGCATCATAGTTAGATGCAGTGAGTTTAATGCTTGTCCCGTAATGGCTGAAAAAAATAGATGGTTAGTATACCCAGGCGTCTACGAGGGTTCCGGCCACTATGTGTTCCTCTACGTACCACGCCGCCTCCAGCGTCTCCTCGTCGAGGAGCTGCTCCGTCTCGTACTCGTACAGCAGGAACTTGACGTCGTAGTAGTTTCCCGCCATGTCCTCGGTGATCTCTAGGCACCCCATCTCTAGGTGTTCGTACTGGTCCGGCGCAAGCCAGATGTCCTCTACGCACGCCGTCTCCCACTCTCCCTCGCCGTGGAGGCTCCACTTGACGATCACGATGTACCCCGTCTCGGTGTTGCCGGTGTTCTTGACCTTGACCTTGAAGTTGACGACGCCGCCCACCTCCTTGGTCAGGCCCTCCTCCGTGGCGTAGGCCATGGGGACCAGGCTACCCTGCTTGATCTGAGCCGCGTCGAGAAGTGACTCGCCGAAGGCGACGCTCAGAGTCAACGCGAGCAGCAACACAGTGACGAGTATGGGGGCCATCCCTCTTCTTCTGATTACCATACCGTACACCAGATATGCGTCATAGCGTCCCCGGATCATGTTTTAATGATTATGAAAAGGGGAAACAAATTTCATCTAACTATCTCGTAAACCGTTAGCCACTACATACTGCGTATACCTAGCACCCGCATAGAGTTAATGAAAAATAATGGAAAAATGAAGTGGTGGGGCTACTCGAACAGGTAGACGATGTACACGCTCACGGATACCGTCAGCTCGCCGCTCAGTATCGGAGTCGGTGCAGAGCCCATCTCGTAGTCAGCCTCAGCTACAGCTTGGTAGGTTCTAGCGGGTGCATAACTGCTCTCCGTGACCGACTGGACGCCGGTGATGGTTAGTCCAAGGGTCTCGGCGATCAGATCAGCCTTTGCCTGTGCGTCCTGAAGCGACGCCACGTAGGCGTTCATCTTCAGTTCGTCGCGTTTCGCGTCGCTGAGCTCGAAGCTTATGCTGTCCATCCTGTTGGCACCCGCGGCACCCGCCGCGTCGATGATGAGGCCCACGTCGTCTAGGTTCTTCACCGTTACCCTGACCATGTTGGTCACCGTGTATCCCCTGAAGACGCGTCCGGACTCCGTCCAGTCGTACTGGGGGTAGACGCTGTACTGAGAGGTGTAGATGTCGTCCTCGGAGACCCCGAGAGCCTCGACGGCCTCGATCACGGCAGCCATCTTGGCCGCGTTCTCGCTGATAGCGTCGGCGGCGGACTCGTCCGTCACCTCGACGCCCATGCTTACGCTGGCCTGGTCGGCCTGCGCCGAGGCGCTGCCCGAGCCCGCTAGGCTTATGGTCTTGGCTTGGACGTCGTCACCAGCGTAGGTGAAGGCCTCGAAGCCCATGCTTGTGCCTACGCCGCCGGGGTACCTGAAGTCAGGCAGCCCATTGGAGGTCTCTGTCGGCTCAACCACGCCTGGCCTGTACGCTATTATGGCTCCCGCCAGTATTATGCTGAGGCATATGGCGGTCACCGCGTAGAGTTTCTGTGACTTGTTCATATCTAGTCGAGCATCAAAACGCTCCGGCAGTTAATATACCCATCAAATAGAACAGGTGTTCAACAACGTAGAACAGCGGTTAGAGGCTGCGGTACTGGACGTAGTTCTCAAGTATCTCCCGAGCCCTGAGCTTCCAGCTGTCGGGCATCCAAGGATCGTCGTTCACCACCTTCTCGTGGTGACCGAGCCTTAGCTTCAGCCAGTAGTAGTCCTCCAGAAGCAGCGCGTAGCCTAGCTCGAACTCCATGGCGTTGAGATGAGCCTCGTATATCTTCTCCTTAGGGAACTCCATGAGGGTGTTAACCCCTATCTCGACGCCGAGCCTCTTAAGCTCGCTTATCTCGTACGCCTCGTGGAGGAGCTGGTACTCGTTTCCGATGACGT
Organism: uncultured Candidatus Bathyarchaeia archaeon; assembly: GCA_964412065.1. Taxonomy (GTDB): domain Archaea; phylum Thermoproteota; class Bathyarchaeia; order TCS64; family TCS64; genus RBG-16-57-9. The sequence goes on along the minus strand of CAYPNN010000058.1, from coordinate 777 downwards.
CGAGCAACGTAATCGTGTCCCCCGTGTACGTCTCGCCCGTCATGTAGTCGTAGAACTCCTTTGGTGTGCACTTGTTCAGCTGGTGATCGAGCTCGTCCAGGAGCTCGTAGACCTGGTCGAGGCGGTACTCGATGCTGTCTTTCACGTCGTCGAAGCCCGGGCTACCCATTGTGGAGAAAAATTGGTGGTGTAGGGTTTAAGCTTCTCCTCACCGGCCTACTTTTTAGACGTGGGGATGTGCCAGTCGTAGCCTCTATCGGTGGTCACGTACTCGGGCCACGGAAGGTCGATTGGCGGGTCCCACTCCGGGTCTAGCTGGGGCGGCTCGTACTCCTTTGAGACGCGTTCCCTCCACTCGTCCCTGCACTCCTTCAGCTTCCCGGGCTCGGTGAACAGATCCAGCATGGTGCCCCCGATTGCCTTGCCCGCGGTGTAGATGGTGCGGTCGATGGGTCCCTTCATGCCGCCCAGCGCCACGTGTGTCCACCCGGGCAGCCTCTCCCCCGGCACCGACAGCCTGGGCCTGTAGACCTGTATCCAGACGGCTGGGCAGTGCCACATGAACTCGACGTAGTCGTCGCTGCCGAACTTCCTCTGGTGGCTCGGGATGACGCTGCGCCACATACGCTCCCACTCCATGGGCGGCGTGAGCCCCTCGCTGTAAGGGTTCTCCTGGGGCGGATAGCCCAGGTTCTCCAGTATCTCGTTGGCCTTCCGCCTGTCGTCGTCGGTGAACCTGGGCGGCCCCACGAGCTCCAGGTTCTCGTAGGCCAGATC
>CAYPNN010000057.1:0-7743 GCA_964412065.1 uncultured Candidatus Bathyarchaeia archaeon | reverse complement strand
GGGCTGAGTTCAGCGGCAGCTACATGGTGGAGAGGGTGGCCGAGGAAGCCCTGGGCGCCATGAAGATGATCAGCGGCAGCGTTTTCATGCTCAGGGCTGAGCTCCTCAGGGTGCTGGGGTGGACCACCAGCATCACGGAGGACTGGGAGCTCACCCTCAGGCTCTACCTCGAGGGCTACCGGGTGGTCTACACGCCGCTCATACAGGCTCCGGCGGAGATACCCAACACGGTGAAACGGCTCATCAGGCAGCGGATGAGGTGGGCCGAGGGCCACACCCACGCCGTGCGGAGATACTTCTGGAGGGTGATCAGGTCGAGGAGCCTCACGTTGAACGAGAAGCTGGAGTTCCTGTACTTCTCCCCCTACTACCTCCAGTCGGCGTTCTTCATCGTGGGCACCGTCTGCTGGATAGTATCCGAGGCGACGCGGAGGAGGCCACCCTTCTGGACGCCCGTCCTCGGCTGGGGCCTAGTGGTGAGCAACCTCCTCGCGATCCCTTTGATGGGGCTGGCGGGCGTCTTCATGGAGGGGGACCTCGCCGAGGACTACGGAGGCGTCTTCTCTTTCATAGCACTCAGCTACATGGTCACGCCGTACCAGGCGTACGCGGCGCTCAGGGGCCTCTTAGAGGGGGAGGAGGGCACGTGGATAAGGACCCTGAAGACGGGGAACATAACCGACTCCGTCGTAGGCGTAAAGTTCAGGTCCCTGATGAGGTGGTTCAGGAGCCTCCGTGGGGAGGCTAAGAGGGCGAGGCCCGTTGACGGGGTGGCTTACCTCGTCAAGGTGCCCGTGCGTAGGCTGCTCTCGGCGGCTTGTGTCTGCCTGATCGCGCTGCCGTTCGCGGACAGGCTGCCGGCCCTCAGGTCCCTTCTGCTCTGGGCACTAAGAAACGGTTTGGAGGTGTTGACGGCTGGGTAAGCATTTCTCGGTGCAGGATGGGAACCTGTACATATTCACGACAATGGGTGACGCCATGTTGAATCTGAACGCGTTCCCGGGGGAGTTGAACCTCTTCGAGGCCGAGTCCTCGTGGAGGATCAGCCCATGGGTTGCAGTGGTGGAGGATGTGCTGCAGAGGCAGCTTGAGAAGGCTCAGATAATACTTCAGCTCCACGGGTACGAGCGCGTGAACGCGCAGAGGGAGGCATTGGAGGCTTACTTCCTGGAGGGGGACGAGCGGCGGCTGATGCAGGTGATAACGGTGGCCGAGGCGGAGCTCGTGGAGGTCGCGTCGATAGAGGGAGGCAAGAAGGACTAGGCTTCCCGGTCTTTCTTCCCGAAATCTACCACGAGGCTTGCACCCAGTTATCTGGGAATATTGGAGGATCAGGCAGGCAGGGCTCTGCGCTTCTCTTCCTCAGACACCGTCGAGTCGATTGCCGCCTCGTTTTGCGCCATGGTCTTGGCGTAGCTTCTTATCATGGCCCTGAGGTCCTGGACCACCGGGGACTCGCTGTTGAGGCGGTACAGGAAGGCTTTACCAATCTGCCTGGTCTCCATGATTACCCCTGCTTCTTCTATCCCGGGTAGGGTGCTGTATAGGGTGCTCTTAGCCATGCCCAGGGCCTCGATGATCTCGTTCCTGGTGAACTCGAACAACGGGTTATCCAGGAATAGGTCTATTATCCTGGTATTGGGGCTTGACCCGAACAGGGTCAGGATCGCTGATTCTCTGTTTTCTCGGTACATGAGCCTGGGCTCCGTCTCCAACGATCCATACCAAGCAAAGTATAAATAGTTTACCCAACACGGTTTAGTTAGTGAACTATTTTTGGTCAGGCGGGATCTAACAGACGGACAAATCAAGGCGGACATGCTCAACCGTCTGGTGAACGCCGGGGCGTTCGGCAAATACCACATCCCCGTAGACCAGATGAGGAGCTGGATCCAGAACAAGATCAAGAAGGACGATAAAACCGTCACCAAGTGTATCGACGACTTGGCTAGAACGGGGCTGCTGATCAAAACCTTTAGAAACACCATATACGCGGACCGTCAGAGGCTAGATGAGATATTCGACTATATCGACAAACACCTCAAATGAAGGAAAATTAAGAAAAGCTCCACGTGGAGCACACCTAGAGCTTGAATATATGAGAAGAAACTTGGTATCGTGTGAAAGTAATATTATGTTCTATCCATATTATGTATGTTAATTCTTAATGGATTCCTCTTTCAGAACTCAGATGGATCTGGTAAATATCCCAGATGTATCTTAATGACAATTACTTCGATGAGGATTTTTCGATCCCTCTCTCGAATTTTCAACCATAAATCATTATATTTTCCACGAAAAATTATTCCAGACTTGATGGTATAGGTCCCATCTTTATTAGGTTTTATTTCTCCAGATTTGTACTTGGCGATGTTCATAATTTTCAAGTCCGAGACATCTTTGTGGCCTTCTAACCATTCATGAGCTGTCTCCGAAAAACGGACTTGTTTGTATCGCATTTCTTTTACTTAATCCATAAACTATATATACATTGGTTCGGAAGCTTCCAAACCCTTATAATGTGGTATGCTAAGGGAGATGTGACATGATCGTAAATGGGAAGAAACGGAAAAAAGGCGCACCAGCCGTTATGAAAGAACGAGGTAAAGTTACAGATAGTCTTGTATTTACTTTCATCAAAGAAAACCCAGACTCAACGATTAAAGAAATTGCAGAACACTATGACATTTCTAATGGTCGAGTTGATCATAGTGTCACAAGATTGAAAGAACAAGGACTTGTTGATGTTACTTTTTTTAGGCGTAACAGAGGGTTGGTAAAAAAAGTCCGCGTCATTGATACAGAGATCGTGCCTTTTGATGAGGTGTCTTTCCCTCTCGTTGGATTGGATAAGAACAAATGGAATGATGAAGTTTTCATTTGTGCTCTGTCGCGGAGTGCAATTAGAGTATCTCCCATAATAAGAGACGAATGGAAAGACGAATGTATTCTAATTCAAAAGTCAAATCTAATCAAAGATGAACACAAATTGAATTTTAAATTACCCGAGAAATTTGTCGATTTCTATGAGATTCCTAACTCCGAGATTGATGTATCAGGATTTGGCGATGAAATGTTGTTAACCATTGACAATACAATAATTCCCGTTGAACTGCCGTATGATTACGAACCACAGTTTGAATTCAACTATGTCAGAGGTAATTTTAGGCTTACAATTGATGCAGAATATGAATTATTTCAATGTAAAGTTCGACCAGGGGACTTTCCACCGACCTCTGAATCTACTGTAACACTATCATTACAGGATTTACTAAAAGGAACATTGATAACTCCGACTCCTGAGGAGGCAAAGTAAAATTGATTACTTCTCAAACTCCAAAAAATAAAATCCCACTACTGGGGCACAAAATGATCCCCTTCAAAGTGATTAAAGAGCCTATTAACAAATACAAATTTGCTGATGGTGGGATTTTATATAGTAAATTTACATTAATAACGGTTCATTTTGAAAAAGATCCGGAGGAAATGTTTGAAGAACAAAAAGGAAAGACAAGTCCAGTAGGAACTGGGATCAATATAAAGCATCATATTACAATGGGAGTTGACTGTCCTGATGATTTGAAGGGAGTACCCAATCAAATAAAAGGAGAAAATCTCAAAGAACGGATAGTTGAAGAAGACATTGACATTATAGAGTCGCATGAGCCTTTTTTTGAATATCAATTAGAAAATGGATTTAAACTTAAGGGAAAGATTGTTTTAATGAATGTAGACAAAACTGATCGATTCGATGAAAACGGTCTTCCCTTATATCTCGTTAATAACACCATTGAGATGAAGATCACTATGCCTAAAAAACTCCAAAAAAAAAACAAAACGTAAAAGAAAAAATAAATGATGATTAATTTAAATGAGAATATAAAATTTTAAAATATCTTTAAACGTAAAAAGCTAGGCTGGGTGTGCCTGTTTTATAGGGATGAGGGGCTCGGTGGGCCTGCCCCTGCTTTTATTGGTACGGATCTGGTTCTTGGCCCATCTGATCCAGGCTTTTAGGTATGCCACGGGGTCTGGGGTGGTAAGGTCTGTCTCGGTTAGCTTGTGGAGGTCGCGTCGATGGAGAGAGGCAAGAAGGACTAGGCTTCCCGGTCTTTCTTGCCGAACCCGACGACGAGGTCGACCAGCTTCTTGTTGTCGATCTCGGCCCGGCTGCGCCAGTCCAGGTACATGACCCCCTGCTCGTCCGCGCCGAGGTAGCCCTGATGTATGTACCTGTCCACGTTGAGCTTGACTCTCCACCCCGGCAGCTTCTCCTGGAGCACCCTCTCCACGTCGGCCCTGGGCGCCTTCCCCTGCTTGGAGATGAGGTAAGCCACCGAGACGGCGAGGCCGGCGATGTCGTCTATCCGCCACCCGATGGTCTTGGCCGTCTTCTGGTCCACCGTCCCCCTCAGAGTTATGTAGTAGCGGGCGTCCTGCAGCTGGGCGCTGGTGGGCTCGACTATGTCGGGCTCTTCGAACGCCTGGGTCACCTGCAGGTCCAGGGGCTTGATCTGCTTATCCAGGACATCCAGGACGTTTCTCCAGTCGCTGCCCAGCTCCTTTCGCAGCTCCCAGCCCCTGACACCGGGGAGCATGTGGTGGGTGAAGAAGAGCAGCTGGACTGCGTCCTTCACCTTGCGGGCATATGCCCTCTCAGTCTTCGTCAGCTTTGCCGCCATAGCATCCACTCCTCGTAGTCCACCATCATGGGCAGGCTCACCTTGGGTCTCTCGGGGTCCGGCCTGGGCTCCGGGTTGTGTATGATCCTGGTCTCCTCCGTGAGCCTGTCGTGGCTTACGTTTGCGTAGCCGTGGCTCACCATGAATACGGTCATGTACGCCCGGTACACCGTGTCCCTGTACGTGTCCGCGCCTATCCAGTCCCAGTAGTCGACGACGCCAGAACTCCTCCATGAGTTCGGCGAACCCCTCCTCGGGTATGAGCCCCAGATCGTAGGCCTCCCGCATGGTGGCGGTGCCCGTCTCCCTCTCCGCCACCTCCAGATCCTGCCACCGCTCGACCAGGGGGATGAGGCCGCCCCAGTAGCCGAGGCTCTCGGCGAGGGTCCTCGCCGAGATCTGCTCCATCTCGACGACGGGGTGCCAGCTCTTGAGGAAGGCGTCGGCGATGGCGCCGATGTCCATCCTCATGAGGCTCTGGCTGAGCATGAAGGGGTCCTTGTAGAGGGTGCTGCTCTTGTGGGCTATCCACTTGTTCTGCCTCTCCAGCACGCCGGACAGCTCCTTTATGGCCTCCGCGTCCAGGCAGAAGCCCCTGACGTTCTTGATGCCCGGGTAGTGCTTCCTGATGACGCCTATGACGTAGTCGAAGTCGATGTCGAAGGGCTCTATCTTGCCGCTCTGCACCATGCGGCATAGGCTTATGACGCTCTCAAGCTCGCTGCTCATCGCTCCTCCTCCACGAGCCTGGGTACAGAGACGTCGTCGGTCTTGTGGATCATTATTATGTGCACGTCCTGGCCCTTGAAGGTGATCTGGCTGGGGGTGATGGCCATGTACTGGTCGTCTGAGCCCTCCATGGTGGAGACTATGAACTCGCTGACCGCCTCCTTGTTCTGGGGGTCCATGTGGAGGTCGAACTCGTCTACGGCCCTGAAGGGGCTGAGGACGTTCTGCTGCAGCGCCAGGAGGAACGCCATGACCGAGCTGCTGCGCTCCCCCCCGCTGTGGGTGTACGGGTCGAGCCGCTGCGGCGCGGCGCCGTTGAAGCCGACGATTATCTCGAGGCCGGCGTCCTCGATGTCGTGGCTGTTGACCAGCCTCGTCTCGCCTACGGCCTGTAGCTTGGCGAGGAGCCTCTTGTATCGGACGTTCACCTCGTCTAGGAGGTTCTCCGTGACTTCCCGCCACTTCCTGTTCCGCTCCTCTATCTCCTCAAGGACCTGGCGGCGGCTCTCCTTGACCTCCTCGATGCGCCGCTGTATCTCCCGGAAGGTCTCGTTGTAGGTCTCGTACATGTCCCCGGCCTCCTCGGGGACGTTCGCCATCCCCATGAGTATGCCCTGGGTGTGCCTTATCTCGTTGAGTATGTCTTCACCGCTCCGCCCGGTCTCTATCCTCGGGCCTCGGATGAGTGCCTCGGCCTCGGCGTCCCTGAGGTCCCGGCTCGTGCGGTCGATCTCGGCCTTCACCTGCTCCGTCCTCCGCCTGAGCCTGCCTCGGCGGTCCTTGAGGAGCGCCAGCTGTATCCGTCCCTCTATGTACTGGTCGTTGGTGTCGTCGATCCTCTTCCTGATCGCCTCCATCTCCCGGGCGAGCCTGCCAGCCTCCTGCTCTGCCTCTGTGAGCCTCCCCGTATAGGAGCTGATCTCCGTCTGCAGCGTGTTCCTCTGCCCGAGGAACTCGTTGCTGAGGGCATCATAGGTCTCTGTCTGGGTCTCCTCGATCTCGGTGAAGAGGCTGAAGTAGTCGTCGAGGGTGGTGGGGCCGCTCTGAGCCTTGTCGAGTAGGGTCTTTATGGCGGACTCGAAGCGCCGCCTCTGCGCCCTGGAGCTCTGGATGATGCGCTCAACCTGGGTCAGCTGGTCTTTGGAGGCGTTTATGCCGTGCTCGCTGATCCCGACGAGCCGCTCGCTCTCGATGCGTCTCTCGATGAGGTCGTCCCACTGACTCCTCATGGCGCCGAGCATGGACTCGGCGTCGACCACCAGCTGGGTGTTCCTCTCCATCTCCTCCTCCGCCGTGGAGAGGTCCCTCTCGGTCTCAGCCAGCTCGTCCTGCAGCCGCTTCACCGCCGCCTCCAGGGTGAGCACCCTGCTCCAAGCCATCTCCTGCTGCAGGAAGGTCTGGCGCTTCTGGAGCTGCCTCTTCTCCTGCAGCCTCTCGTTCTGCTCCCTCCAGTACGCCAGGGTCTCCCTGGCCTGGTTGAGGAGCTGGTTGAGGCTCTCCTCCTCGCTGAGGATGCCGCTGAGCTTGGACTTCGCCTCAACGACGTCCCGCCTGAAGCTCTCGAAGCCCACGGCCTCCTCGAGCGTCTTGAGCCTCTCCTGGGGGCTTATGTTGGCGAACCGGGTGGGCATCGCCTGGTGCATGATGATGAGCATGTTGTTGGGGTCGAACCCGAAGCTCCTGAGCAGGTCCACGACCTCGGCCTTGGAGACGTTGCGCTGGTTGAGCCTGAACCCGTACTTGCCGTCCCTGCGGAGGGTCCTGGTGAGGGTGATCTCGTCCATGTTGTACTGGGGGACGGGTCTGTACCCGTTCTCCTGGACGCCGTTGTCGAGTATGAGCGTGACCCTCGCGGACTCGGCGTCCCACCGGATGAGGTCGCTGAGCCTCTTGGATCGCTCCGTGTAGGTGTCGCCGAGGGCGACGCATATCCCGAGGAGCAGGCTGGACTTCCCCGAGCCGTTGGGCCCGCAGACCACGTTGACCCCCTGTTTGAGGGGGATGCGGGCGTACTCGTAGGACATGAAGTTCTCCAGTATTACCTCGCGGATGAGCATCTATGGGCCTCGAACTCTAATACCTCAGCTACGCCTCATTTTTAAAGATTGACTAAAATCTTGTACCACCCCAGGAAAAGTGTATAATGCTTGTAGAGCCAATACACACGTGATAATCATGATCGAGTTATCGAAAAAACAAGAGGAGAGGGCCATGAGGCTCCACAGGGAGGCCGTGGTGGTCGACACCCACTGCGACACCCTGATGAAGTTCCTGAGGCAGCCCCACGGGATGCCGCCCGCCCGCAGGCTCGGGGAGAAGGCTGACAGAGGAC
>CAYPNN010000056.1:7615-7996 GCA_964412065.1 uncultured Candidatus Bathyarchaeia archaeon | reverse complement strand
GGCAGACTCATTCACACGCCTCTTTCCTCGGGCTCCCTCAGGAACGTGAACACGATCACCGCGGCCAGAGCCGAGGCCAGGGCGGAGAAGTAGAAGGGCCACGCCGCCCCGACGGCCTCCCACAAGGCTGCGCCTATCAGCGGCGAGACCGTGAGCGCGACGCCGGGGACCATGTTCATCACCCCGTAGGTCCTTCCGCGCCTCTCCTTGGAGGCTATGTCTATGACGAGTGCCTCGAGCGCTGGCCGCTGCACGTAGGCGAAGAGGTTGTCGACCATCTGAATCAGGAGCACCTGCCTGAACCCGGTGGCCACCGTGAAGACGAGGATGAAGAAGGGCCGGACCGTGTAGCTCAGCAGCAGGCTGATCCTTCTGCCGAAC
>CAYPNN010000056.1:0-7605 GCA_964412065.1 uncultured Candidatus Bathyarchaeia archaeon | reverse complement strand
AGCCAGCGCCAGGGTATAGTTGGTGCGCGCAAGCCTGTGGGCAGCCTCGTCAAGATACCAACCACCCCCATCCCTCCCACGACTAGCCCCCACTGTGCTGTGGAGAGCCCTATCACGCCTGTGGCGTAGACGACGCCGTACTGCGTCAGAACCCCCACGGCCAGGGAGTAGAGAAACGCACCGAGGAGGACCACCCGCAGGGCTCTCAGGGCCATGAGGGGCTCAAACGTGTCCTGGACGACACTGAGGAAACCCTGTCTCCCGTCGAGGTCTGGTTGGTGGAAGTCCTCTATCAGGAACCGCCATCGGCCGACGCTCGCCAACAACATCGTCACGCCTGAGACTAAGAAGAAGACCCGCATGCCGGGGAGGAAGCCGACGCGCTCCAGCAGGAAACCGCCCAGCACCGGCATCGTCATAGAGAAGACCGCAAAGAGGGTGTGGATGGCGGCGAACGCCGTCGCCCTACTCTCAGGCTCAACCGAGTCTGCGAACATGGCCTGCCTGGCAGGCAGGACAATGTTGGTGAAAGCCTCCAAAACGACCCCTGGGACGAGGTGCTCCCACCTCGTGGCGAAGAAGTAGATGAAGGGCGCGAAGGACGCCACGAGACCTCCCCACACCACCAGCCTCTTCCTCCCGATCCTGTCCGTGAGGTACCCGACGGGCGGCTGGAGGGCTATGCGGGTGAGGCCGAGGATGAAGCCCAGGAAGCCCAGGACCGGCAGAGACGCGCCGATGTCGAGGACGAAGAGCGACCAGAAGGGAGAGACGAGGAACAGGATGCCCTGACCAACTGACTCGGTTACCGAGAGGACCAGCGCGTTCCTCCCCATCCCGAGAAATCTTCCATCGTGTTCCTCGCCCATGTGATCGCCTTAATGTAGTTACATTATATTCTGATATGCCTTTAAACTTGATTTAGTAATTTTCATTAAATTCTCAATAGTAACAGCTATTATACTTCGAATAACGATGAAATGATAGGAGCGTTCCTTAAAATTGGGAAACAAGATATTGTTCATAGGTTGGTTCCCCAAGTGGTCGAAGGACATCGCGGAGCCTGAGACGACGCTGGTGGGGACCGGGTTCGACTCGGGCACTAACCACCTCGAGTACGAGTTCTACGAGCACCTCGCCATCCACAACGTCATCGAGAAGACGGTGAACGCGGAGAGGGAGGGGTTCGACGCGGTGGTGATCGGGTGCTTCTACGACCCGGGGCTCAGGGAGGCCAGGGAGCTGGTCGAGATCCCAGTCGTAGGCGTATGCGAGGCGAGCCTCCACGTCGCCTCCATGCTGTCAGCGGGCAGGTTCTCGGTCCTAGTCGGGCGGCGGAAGTGGATCCCCAAGATGGCGGACAACGCCAAGATCTACGGCTTCGAAGACCGGATCGCGTCGTGGAGGGTGCTGGACCTCACGGTGCCGGACATGCACGACGTGGAGAAGACCCAGGCCGCCATCCTCAGGGAGGCCGGAGAAGCCGTGGAGGAGGACATGGCCGAGTGCGTCGTCCTGGGCTGCACGGGGATGGCCGGGCAGGCGATGAGGGCGCAGGAAGAGCTCGGCGTGCCCGTCCTGGACCCGGTGCTGATGGGGTTGAAGGTGGCGGAGCTCAGGGCGACCCTGTGGAAGAGGCACGGCATCTCCCACAGCAAGATCGGTGGATACGAGGCCCCTCCCGGGGACGAGCTTGAGCCCATCTGGCGACGGGTCTACGGAAAACAAAAAGAAAAGGTGAACGCCTCCGGGGCGTCGACTCGTTTCACTCAGACAAGATGTGGCACTTGACGAAGTGCCCGGGCTCCACCTCGATCATCGGCGGGTCCTCCCTCATGCACCTCTCGGTGCACTCGTTGCACCTCGGGTGGAAGTAGCAGCCGCTGGGGACGTTCACCGGGCTCGGTATCTCGCCCCTCGACACCACCTTGTCGGGCTTCACCGCCTCCTCCTCGCTCGTGATGACGGGGATCGAGGACAGGAGCATCTTGGTGTATGGGTGGAGGGGCTTGCTGAAGAACACGCCCGTCGGCGCCACCTCGCAGAGCTTCCCCAGGTACATTATGCCAACCCTCGTCGCCACGTTCCGCATCAGGCTAAGGTTGTGGGTGATGAACAGGTACGAGAGGTCGAGCTCATTCTGGAACTCGATGAGCTTGTTGATGATCTTGGCCTGCATCGAGACGTCGAGGGCCGACGTGGGCTCGTCGAGGGTTATGAACGTAGGGTTGGTGGCGAGAGCCCTGGCTATGGCGATCATCTGCTTCTCCCCGCCGCCGATCTTTGTGGGCTGTCTGTCGAGGTAGTCCTCTGGCAGCTCAACCATGCGTAGGAGCTCTATCACCCTCTTCCTGCGCTCATCCTTGGCGATGCCGTGCACCTGCAGCGGGAGCTCTATGATCTGCTCGATGCTTCTCTTCGGGTTCAGGGATGAGCCCGGGTCCTGGAAGACCATCTGCATCTCCTTCTTGAGGCTGAGGGGCCTCTTCTTGACGCCCATGGAGATGTCCTTCCCCTTGTAACTGATCTCGCCCTCCGTCGGCGTGTATATGCCCATCAGGGTGTAGGCCGTGGTGCTCTTGCCCGAGCCGGACTCCCCGACGAGGCCGAAGGTCTCTCCCTCGTTTATGGTGAAGCTGATCCCGTCCACTGCCCTCACCGTGCCTTCGTCGGTGGCGAAATATTTCTTGAGATCCTTCACGACGACGAGTTCCTTGCTCATGTCACCGTCCTCCATAGAGATAGCAAGCCACCTCGTGTCCGTCGCCTACTTGATAGAATGGCGGAGAGTTTTCACGGCACTCGGGCTTCGCGTGGGGGCACCTGGGGTTGAACCTGCACCCCGTCGGGGGGCTCAGGTAGTTGGGGATCCTCCCCGGTATCCCCATCGAGATGCCTCCTCCCGTGAGCTTCGGCACCGCATCGAACAGGGCCTTGGTGTACGGGTGAAGGGGATCAGAGAACAGGTCCTCGGTCTTGGCGGCCTCCACCATGCTCCCCGCGTACATCACGTACACCCTGTCCACGAGGCCCTTGACGGCCCCGAGCGCGTGGCTTATCAGTATGATGGACGTGCCTCTGTCCCTGACGAGGTCCCCCAGGAGTCTCAGGACCTGATCCTGGATGGTGACGTCTAGGTTCGTGCCGGGCTCGTCCGCGATGAGGAGGTTGGTAGCGGAGACGAGGGCCATGGCTATGCATATCCTCTGCCGCATACCGCCGCTGAGCTGGATGGGGTAGCTGTTCATAATCCTCTCGGGGTCCGGCATCTGGACCTCCTTGAGCACCTGCACCGTCCTTTCATGGATCTCCTGCTTCGAGATCTTGTTGCCGAGGGCCAGCTGGTTGTAGTTTATTATGTCCCCGATCTGGTCCCCCACCTTGAAGACCGGGTTCAGGGCTGAGGTGGGGTCCTGGAATATCATGGAAACCGTCTTCCTCCGCATCATCTGGAGGTCCCTCTGGCTCATTTTCAGGACGTCCGACCCCTCGAGATGGATCTCTCCGCCCACTATCTCGGCTGGAGGCATCTGCAGTATCTTCATTATCGACTTGACGGTAGTCGTCTTTCCGCACCCAGCCTCGCCTATAAGCCCCACCTTCTCGCCCTTGGCGACCCTGAAGTTCACACCGTTTAGGACCCTCGTAACGCCCTCGTAGATGTTGAAGTTGACGTAGAGATCCCGGATGTCGACGAACATCTCGCTCATCATCAATCACCCGCAAGCATGTCTCTCACGCCGTCCCCCAGGAGGTTGAATCCCAGGATAATCACGACGATGAACAGGGCCGGGAACAAGCTGATCCACCACTGGGCGGGGATGTACTTCGAGCCGTCCGAGACCATGGTCCCCAGGTCCGGCGTCGGCGGCTGGGCCCCCAGCCCGACGAAGCTCAGCGTGGACCCGATGAGTATCACCCAGCCCACGTCGAGAGTCATCTTGGTGAATATGGTGGAGAGGCAGTTGGGGAATATCTCCCCGAAGAGTATGTGGAAGGTGCTCGCCCCGGTGACCTCGGCGGCCTGGACGAAGTACTCGTTCTTTATGGAGGAGGCGGCGCCGTAGACCAGCCTCGTGTACCAAGGCCACCACATCACCGTCACCGCAAGCATCGCGTTGTACAGCGAGGGCTCCAGCATAGAGCACACTGCGAGGGCCAGCACCATGGAAGGCACGCTCAGGAACACGTCGGCGACCCGCATAATAGCGGTGTCCACCCAGGTGTCCCTCATGTACCCGGCGACGAGCCCCAGCAGGACCCCCGGCGGCGTCGCCACCGACAGCACCGAGACCGCCATCACCAAGCTGTACCTGAAGCCGAAGAAGATCCTGCTCAGTATGTCCCTGCCCGCCATGTCCGTCCCGCAGAGGTTATGCCAGCTCGGCGGCCTCTTCGCGTTCTTGAAGTCGACGAACACGAAGGCGTGCTCTGGGTACGGCGCGACGAAGTCGGCGAATATCGCGATGAGGATGATCGCCAGGACGACGGCCAGGCCCAGGATAGACAGGGGGTTCCCCGAGAACTTGTACCAGTTCCGCCTCCAACGCTCCTTCAAGAGTTCGGTGTTCATCTCAGCTCACCCTCAGCTTCATCATTATCCTGGGGTCCAGGTACGACGTGATCAGATCGACCAGTATGTTCATGAAGGCGAAGAACACGCCTATTAGCATGACGACGCCCACTATGGCGTTGATGTCGTTGCTGAGCATGGCGCTCATCCCGTACCTCCCGATGCCCGGCCAGTTGAAGATGGTCTCGACGATGAATGAGCCGCCCATGGAGCCGGCGATGTCCATACCCATCACGGCCACCGTGGGGATCAATGAGGGCTTCAAGAGATACTTCAGCGTGATCGTCCTCTCAGGTATCCCGAAAGACCTCGCCGCCATTATGTAGTCCTTGTGAAGGTTCTCCACCACGCTGGCCCGGGTGATCCTGGCCTCCTGGGCCAGCCGGCTGATGACCAGCGAGGTGCCTGGCAGCATCATGTGGTAAAACGCGTCTTTGAAGACGTTTAGCTTGCCGGCGATCAGGGAGTCGATGAGAAGCAGCCCCGTGACCTTCGACGGCATCACCATGCCGGAGCTGAGCCTCCCCAGGGTCGGGAACCACCTCAGGAGGTACCCGAAGATGAAGACGGACATGATCGCCCAGACGAAGCTGGGGATCGCGATGCCTATGTACGATGTGACGCGGACGATGTTGTCCCAGAGGCTGTTGGCGTACTTCCCTGAAGTGACGCCGAGGAGGATGGCCAGACTCGTCGAGAGGATGACGGAGAAGATCACCAGCTCGAACGTCGCGGGGAAGAACTCGACGATGTCGTTGAACACGCCCCGCCTCGTCACCAGAGACTGGCCTAGGTCGCCCCTGAAGACGTTCGTCACCCAGTAGATGTACTGGATGTAGACTGGCTCGTCCAGGTGAAGCTGCGCCCTCAGCTTGTCGACGGCCCACTGGGGCGCCATGGGTCCGAGGGCGAGCCTCGCGGGGTCTCCCGGCACGAGCCTCGAAAGTGAGAATATTAAAAGGGATAGTCCAAACAAAACGAAAAAAGAGGATAGGATTCTGTACGCCACGTACTTCTTGATGTTCATCTGGTATCCTCGGGCTTAGGGTTGATTTATGCCTGTGTATAGGCCGTAGTACGTTCTAAAGCCTAGCGGCACCTTGTAGACGAACCCGCTGACCTGCTCCCCGTACACCACGTATGGATAGTCCACGTAGTCCTGTATGCAGCGCAGCGTCGTAGTCTGTAGCACGTAGATGGTCGGGCATATGTCGTAGATGTACTCCTCTATCTCGCCGTATCTCTCGAACCGCTCCTCCTGGTCGACCGTCCCTAGGGCGTCCTCGATCATCTCGTCTAGGGTCTCGTCGAGAAGCCACTCGTTCTGCTCCCAGGTTGGGGCCGACTCGGAGTGGTACCTCATCAGGTCGCCTCCCGCCTCGGGGAAGTGCACCGAGTTGTAGACTACGACGACGTTGGGACTCAGATCCTGGTCGGCCATGGTCTCTATCATGGAGAGCCAGGGCTCCTTGACGATCTTGACGCTTATCCCAAGGTCCGCCATGTTGTCCATGAACAAGAGGGATACCCGCTCCTCCGCGGGAACCTCTGCGCACCAGTGGATCTCGATCTCGATTTCGTCAAGCTGATCGTAGTATTTGGACTGCTCTAGTTCCTCCATCGCCTTGTCAAGGTCTCTTCTGAACGGCTCTAGATCCGGGTTGTACCCTGGCAACACCTCGTTGACCACACCCTTCACCATCGTCGTGTGGGGGAAGATGTCCGTGACGACTGTCTCGTAGTCGAAGGCATAAGCCATCGCTCTCCTGAAGTGGACGTCGTCGGTCGGCGCCTTCTTGGTGTGCATCATCAGGTTCAGCAGAGACGTGCCGACCTCTCCGATCATCTCGACGCCCTCCGTCTGAACCATCTCCTCCAGGTTCTCTATGGGCTGCCAGCTGTCGGTACGCTCCAGCTCCTTCCTGGCCATCATCGTCCTGACGGTTATGGGCTCGGTGGTGCCTATCATCTCCAGGACGTCAGGGGCGTTCTCGACGAACTTGAAGCCCTCGACGTCGAGGGTCTCTCCCCAGTAGTCCTCGAACTTATCCATGATGAGCTTCTCCTCCAGCAGGAACTCCTTCACCATGTAGGGGCCGCTGCCCGCGTCGTGTGTCATCAGCCACTCCTTCCCGTAGTCGCCAAGGTCGCCGTATTCGCCTTCCGCGAGGTTCTCCATCACGACATCCTTGTCCAGGATGTAGAAGTTGGGCATCACGGTCAGTATCGGCCCGAAGGACTTCAGCAGATCGAATTGTACGGTGTATGTGTCGACGGCGGTAGTCTCGTCGATGTATGGGAGGAACAGGTAGGCCAAGCCTTCGCCCATGGTGAGCAGCCTATCCATGCTGAAGACGACGTCTTCTGCTGTGATCTCGTTTCCGGCGTGAGACATGACTCCCTCCCTCAGCTTAAAGGTGTAAGTCATGCCGTCGTTTGAGGTCGTCCAGCTCTCAGCCAACTCGGGGCCGACAACCCCCTCAGGGGTTATGCGGACCAGCGAGTTGTACAGGTTGGGATGAGCAGCCGTGCTCGAGCCGTCGGACCCCACGGCGGGGTCGATGCGAGTCGGCCAAGCCCATGTGCTCCTATATACTATGGGCTCCGAGGGTTCAGGTTCAGAGGGTCCGGGTTCTGGTGTGGTTTCAGGCTCTTGAGCCGGTTGCATCAGCCAGTATGCTCCGGCTGCTATTACGATTACTGCTATTATTCCTACGTACATTAGCGTCTTATTTGAGGTTGACATTTTTATATTACCTAAATTGAAGTGAAGTACTTGTTATTTATAATTTTCGTGAAGTTTTTGGTAAGAATTATTTAAATAAAAATGGAAAATTATTCTTTTCCGAGTTTTTTCGCTAATTTTACGAGTTCGGGGTGTACGCATTTTCCCTTGTCCAGGATCTGTTTTCCATCCAGCCAGATGGACACATTCATGCATATACCGTCGGAGTGTGACGCCGCCGGCCTCCAGTTCATGTTGCCTATGCCGAACTCGACAGACCCCCACACCCTCTCGTCCTCCACGACGT
>CAYPNN010000055.1:0-8061 GCA_964412065.1 uncultured Candidatus Bathyarchaeia archaeon | reverse complement strand
CACGGCCTGAGCGTCAAGACGCTCGGCATAGCCGAGGCACCGGATGTACAGGTCCTTGAGACGGCTTATGACATACTGTCCACGAGTTTCGACGCCGAGCACGGCGGCTTCGGGGACGCCCCGAAGTTCCCTACGCCGCACAACCTTCTCTTTCTACTGAGGCACTGGAATAGAACCGGCGACGAAGACGCATTAACCATGGTGGAGAAGACCCTCCGCCACATGAGGATGGGAGGCGTCTACGACCAGGTAGGGTATGGCTTCCACAGGTACAGCACAGACGGGGGGTGGCAGGTACCCCACTTCGAGAAGATGCTCTACGACCAGGCGCTGCACATCCTAGCCTACTCTGAAGCATACCAGGCCACGCGTGAACCACTCTACAAAGAGGTTGCCCTCGAGGTGGCGACGTACGTGCTGAGGGACCTGGCTTCGCGCGAGGGCGGGTTATACTCCGCGGTGGACGCGGACAGCGAGGGAGAAGAGGGGAAGTATTACGTCTGGGGCGTCGAAGAGCTGAAGGCGGCTCTCACCCAGGACGAGTATAGGCTAGTCACCGACGTCTATGGGGTCAGAGAGGAGGGCAACTACCGCGACGAGGCGACGAAGAGACACACGGGAAAGAACATCCTGTACATGTATGCGGGAGAACCGTCTCCCACGAGCAGGGGCGCCTTAGAGAGAGTCAACTCGAAGCTGTTCCAGCTCAGGGAAAGACGGGCAAGGCCTCTGCTCGATGACAAGGTCCTCGTCGACTGGAACGGGTTGATGATCGCGGCACTGGCGTTCGCGGCTAGGGCCCTTGGGGCCGGGGAGCTCTTGACGGAGGCCGTCAGGGCAGCGGAGTTCATCCTTGGCCGCATGTGGGACGGTGGGACGCTGCTCCACAGGTACCGGGACGGCGAGGTGGCGATCGACGGCTTCCTAGACGACTACGCGTTCCTCGTCTGGGGGCTCATGGAGCTTTACTTGACCAGCTACGAGCCTAGGTACCTTGAGAAGGCGCTGGAGCTAGTCACGGCGGCTCTGGATAGGTTTTGGGACGATGAAGGCGGCGGCTTCTATTTCACAGGAAAGGACGAGGCGCTGCCTGCGAGACGGAAGGAGCTATACGACGGGGCAAGGCCCTCGGGGAACTCGGTGATGCTCCTGAATTTGCTGAGGCTCTCGAGACTGACGGGAAGGGCGGAGCTCGAGGAAAAAGCTGGCAGGCTCGTCGACGCCTTCTCCGCCACCGTCAAAGGAAGCCCCCACGCCTACACGATGTTCCTATGCGGGCTGGACTTTGCGCTGGGCCCGAGCCATGAGGTGGTGCTCGCCGGAGAACGCCCGGAAGATGTAAAGGGCCTGTACGAGGCCATCTGGAAGCGGTATCTTCCCAACACGGTGGTGCTCATGCGAAGCGAGGAAACAGTAAGGCTGGCTGGATACGCCGAGGAAATGAGGCCCCTAGAAGGCCTCGGCACAGCCTATGTTTGCAGTCACTTCGTGTGCGAGACGCCTACCTCTGACAAGGATAAGATGTTAAAACTTCTGAATGAGTAAAAATAAGGGGAGGGCTACTTGGTGGTCAGCGTGTACTTGACGCCGAGAGGCTCAAGTACTTCATCGATCTTCTCGATAAGGTCCTCGACCTGAGCCATGTTGGGCTTGGTGAACCACTCGAAGAAGAAGTCGTGCTCGCCCAGTCTCTCGCCCGACTTGCTGATGATTGTGTTGCAGCGTTCCACGCTGATGTCATCGACCCCGAGGAACATCATCACTCCGCTAGGATCATCGAAGGATATGTCCGATGCTCCGTAGCTCGCGCCAGCGCCGGGGATCCCGGGGGCCCCCACAGCGGTCTGGATTGTTGTGTCCATGATGCACACCTCCGGCATGTCGATGGCTACCTTCTCCAAGGCTTTCAACGCCTTAAGTAGGGGTGGACCGTAGATCTTCACATAGCTTATCATCTAAAATCTCCATGTTGGTGTGAGAAGGCACACTTATTAAATGTTTACAATAAACGCTGGGAGTCTAGCGGGCTGAAAAAATGGCGGTTCACGTCATTTTCTCAAGGGAGGACTTGATCTCGTCGTACGGGGGCTCTACGCCCGGGTTCTCGGTGACCCATCTGTAGCGTATCACGCCCTCTTTGTCGACTATGAAGACGCTACGCTTGGCGGCTGTGTAGCCTCTGAGGCCCGCGAAGTTCTCGTGGACGACTCCGTAGGCTTGTATGGTATCCCGGGTATAGTCGCTGAGGAGGGGGAAGTTGAGGACGTTCTCGTCGTGGAACGCCTTGTTGCTGAAGGGGTCGTTGACGCTGACGCCGAGAACGACGGCGTCGAGGTCTTCAAGTTTAGCTATGCTGTCTCTTATGGTGCATAGCTCTTTTCTGCACGTGTCCGTAAAGGCTCCAGGATAGAAGGCGAGAACGACGGCTTTTCCTCCGTAGTCTCTGAGAGATACTGGTTTTCTTTCCTGGTTGAAAAGGGTGAAGTCAGGGGCTTTTTCTCCTAGCTGTGGCATGGCTGTCGTGTCGGTGTGGGAGTCGGTGGGTTTTATAGTTTGATAAGAGGCTATGGGTTGGAAGTTAAAACCGGCTACCAGCGTGTCGACCAGATACGCATAGGTAACTCATTTAACCGGTAGCAATACACTGACTCCATGCCAAACCCTGAAGCTAAGGGAGCCATCACCTTCTTCTACTACAAGGACCTCGCCAAGGCGGCGGAGTTCTACGAGAAGGTAATGGGGTTCGAACCGGTACAGGATCAGAAGTGGGCGAATATCTACAGGATAAGCAAGGACGCCTACATGGGGTGCGTCGACGGCAGCATAGGCTACCACAAGCCCAGCGACGAGAAGCCGGTGATGCTCACCGTCGTCGTCGACGACCCAGACGCATGGTACACGCACTTCAAGAAGCACAAGGTGGAGACCCTCAACGAACCCCACGACGACGAGGAGCTGAACCTTCGTATCTTCCTACTGAGAGACCCTGAGGGCTACGTCATAGAGATCCAGAAATTCTACGAAGCCTTCCCATAGAAAATTTGATTACATTATTTTTAGCGTAAACAGCTGGATCGTTTATAAATGAATCACGTGTTGAATCGAAAACCGCTTATATTGGATGAAAGTCACCTTTTTTAGTCGATAAGAAGGATTCTAAACGCCATTTGGAGTATCCGATGATGGATCAACTTGAACAGAAGATCGAGACCGAGGTAGAGGGAAGTGAATGCGACGCGGTCTTGGCGTTCGGGGTGGACAACTTTAACTACCTGACACGCACCGTCCTACCCTTCGCAGAACATTATCCAACACGCAGAGCAGTGGCCGTGCTCCCGAAGGACGCGGCCCCGGTGGTCATCTGCCCATACGACTGGTCTCAGGCGATAAAGGACCAGGGATGGAAGGGAGAGATCGTCGCCTACGACGAAAACGAGGCCGTCGGCGTAGAAGCCATGGTGAAGAGTCTGGAGGCGCTTCTGGTCAGCCTCAGCCTGGACGAAAAGAGGCTGGGCCTCGACGGCTCACGGATCACGAAGGCGCTGATGGACCAGCTTAACATAAGGTTCCCCGAGGCCGAGTGGCAGCCCGTCGACCCGTTGCTCAGAGGGATGAGGATGGCGAAGACGCCGGCGGAGATCGGGTTCATAGAGAGGGCCTGCAAACAGGCGGACAGAGGAATAGTGTACGCCCTGATGCACCTGGAGGGAGCCACGGAGAACCCGGGATACACCGTCGCCGAGTTCACGGAGAGGATAAGGGTTCACATCAACGAGAACGGTGCAAGCGGAGTAGGGCTGCTGAACACATCGTTCGGCACCGACGGCCAGATGTATTACACGCCCCAGAGGGGCTGGGTGAAGAATGGTGAGCTCTTCAGGATGGATGTCAGCGCCCACTACAAGGGCTACTGGACAAACCTGGGCAGGATGGGAGTCACAGGTAAGCCAACGGCGGAGCAAGAGGAAGCATATAGAGAGAACCTGAGGCTTAAGGCTGCGGCCCACGAGATGCTGAAGCCAGGCGTCGCAGCCAACGAGGTCTACGCCCACGTAGCCAGAGCCGCCGAGAGACAGGCGATAGGCTTCTGGAAGGAGGCCAGCATAGGACACGGCGTAGGCGCGAGCCACTACGAGCCGCCTTACCTTAATCTGAGCGACAGCACGGGGCTGAAGCCAGGCATGGTGATCGCTCTCGACATACAGACCTATGGGCCGAGGCAGGAGCTTATCCACAAGAAGGACGTCTACGAGATAACCGGGGAGGGAAACAGGAAGCTGAGCTGGTACCGGGGCTGGGACGAGCTGTACGCCGTCACAGGCTTCAGGGCCGCCCACTAGGAGGGTTTGAGGTGAAAGACGAGTTGAAGACAAAGATCGCGGAGAGCGTCAAGGAGTCCCAGTACGACGCGGTGGTCGTGTTTGGAGCCGACAACGTCCAGTACATGTCAGGCGCATGCCTCCACTATCCCCCGACCTTCCCGGACAGGTACATGGCCGTCTTCTGGGCCAAGGGAGAGGAGCCCATATGCATCGTGCCCCCCGAGTGGGAGAGCAGCTTCCTGCACATGGCCTGGGTGAGTAAAACCAGGACATACGCCGAGAAGCCGGGCAGCCCCACCGGGGTAGCCGAGGCAGTCGCGAACCTGGCTCGGAACACGGTGAGGAAGACGGGAAAGATAGGCGTGGACGCCGAGAGGACGGCTCTGAACCTGTACAGGCGGCTCGAGGCGGCGCTCGAGGACTTCACCCTCGTGCCATGCGACGGCTGGCTTCGCGAGTTAAGGGTAAGGAAGACCCCCAAAGAGCTTGAGCTACTCGAGAAGGTGGCGTCGATGACCGACCACGCATTAGCGGGTCAGGCTCACCACATCCTGGTCAGGCAGGCGGCAACAGAGATGAGTAACACGGAGAACGTCAGGGTCCACGCCGTAGAGAGGGGACTCGACGAGGTGGGCCACCACGCAATCGCACAGGTGACGACAGTTCCAAACACCGGCAAGTTCTGGCCGGGCGCCCCCATGTACGGCATAGGGTTCGACAGGGTCCCCCAGCACGGGGAGTTCATGAGGCTGGAGCTCACCGCCACCTTGGACGGCTACTGGAGCAACGGGGCGAGGATGCTCACCATGGGGGAGCCCACCGAGGAGCAGTGGGCCACCTATAAAGGCCTCGTAGCCCTCCGCGAGGTAGCCCTCCAACACATGAAGCCCGGCGCCAGGTGCAAGGACGTCTACACCGCGGTGAAGCAGGCTGCAGACGAGAAGGGCATACAGCTGGTAGCCAGCCTCGTCATCGGCGCAGGCGTGGGAGCCACCAACCACGAGCCCCCGTACATCTCAGGGGCGGACGAGACCGAGCTGCAGCCGGGGATGGTCGTTGTGCTGAACCCCGTGGTCAAGGCGCCGGCCGGCGAGCTGCTGATGGGCAAGGACACCGTGTTCATAACCGAGAAAGGCGCCAAGATCGTGGGTTGGTTCAAGGACTGGCGCGAGCCCTTCATCTGCAACTACACGTATTAACCCAAATTTTTTTCTAGTTCACGCCGCTCCAAGAACAGAGTGCTCATGTCTTTTCACGTAGCGGACGTCGAGGTTAAGCCCGTGGAGAAGCACGCCGGGTACCTGATCGTAGGCTCGGCTTCGACCCATGAGGTGAGGATGCCCTACATCGTCGTGAACGGCGCCGAACAGGGGCCGGTCCTCACCGTTCTCAGCGGTGTCCATGCGGTGGAGTGCACCCCCGTGGAGGCCGTGCTGAGGCTCGCAGACAGCGTAGAGCCGGCGGACATAAGAGGCACCCTCGTGCTGGTGCCCGTAGTCAACACCGAGGGGCTCCACGCCCGGAAGCCCTACGGCAACCAGCTGGACCGCCTGAACCAGAACAAGGTGTTCCCCGGAGACCCCGAGGGCTCCATGACGCGCCGCGTCGCCCACGCCGTCTTCGACGGCTTCGTCAGCAAATCGGACTACCTCGTGGACTGCCACAGCGCGGACCTGGGTGAGGACGCGACCCACGGCATGTTCATCTACAGGACCGACGACACGGACCTGACCAGCAAGATGATCGAGATGGCGAGATGCTTCGACTGCGACTGCATAGGGACCACCGAGATCTCAGGGAACACGGGGGAGGCAGTGAGGCTCTACGGCATACCGTGCATCATGACCGAGAGCGGGGCGCCGTACCCCATCAGGGAGGACGATGTGCTCTACCACTACATGGGCCTGAGGAACCTCATGCGCCACATAGGGATGTTGGACGGGGAGGCAGCCGTGGGCGACCAGAGGGTCGACCCCCCGAGCCGGCGCGTATACGCCGGGAGCGGAGGGCTCTGGAGGCGGAAGGTCGAGGCGGGTCAGCGCGTCAAGGAGGGGCAGCTGCTTGGCATAGTCTCCGATCTCCACGGGGAGACCCTCCAGGGCGCCACGGCGCCGCTCAAAGGTGTGGTGAGCTTCCTCAGGGTCCACTACAGCGTAAACGAGGGGGACACCCTGTTCTGGGTTACCGAGACGTAGAGGGGCAGCGGAGCCCAGCCACAGTAGACACCCGCTTCTGGGTATATTTTTTATAGCCGACGCGATGTATTCAGCACTCGCCGGTAACCGTTATGGTCTACGACTTTCTCACCCTGGACGACGTGGATGTCGCCGGTAAGACCGTCTTCCTCCGGGCGGACATCAACGTCCCCCTCGACCCCACGAGCAAGAGGATCCTCGACGCCTCCAGGATAAAGGCGGTGGCACCCACCATCAAGGACCTGAGGGAGGCGAAGGTGGTGATCGGCGCCCACCAGAGCAGGCCGGGCAGGTACGACTTCACGGGGATGGAGATGCACGCAAGGGTGCTGCAGATGTACCTGGACCAGGAAGTCAAGTACACGAGCGACGTCATCGGCGACGAGGCGCAGAGAGCCATCGAGGCCCTCAAGCCGGGGGAGGTGCTCGTCCTCAACAACGTGAGGATGATTGAGGAGGAGAACAGGGTCGCGCCCGTGGGGGAGCTGGCCGGCTCGGAGTTCGTGAAGACCATGGCGCCCCTCGTGGACCTCTTCGTCAACGACGCCTTCGCCGCCGCCCACAGGAGCCAGCCCAGCCTGGTTGGGCTCAGCAACACCACCACCATGGTGGCTGGGAGGCTCATGGAGAGCGAGCTCCAGGCCATGAACAGGGTGCTGGACGACCCGGCTAGGCCCGCCGTCTACCTCCTCGGCGGAGCCAAGGTGGACGACAGGATACCCGTGATAAAACGGGTGCTCGGCGACGACATCGCGGACAGCATACTCATCGGCGGCCTCATCAGGAACAGCTTCCACATGGCTGAGGGGGGAATGAAACAACACTACGAGAAGCTGGACGAGAGTGGGAAGAGGATCGTGGACGAGGCGAAGGCCATACTTGAAAATTTCCCGGATAAGGTGGTTCTCCCGGTGGACGTAGCCCTGGACGTGAAGGGGGAGCGCGTCGAGATACTCGCCAACAGGATCACGGACGAGACCAACATCTACGACATCGGCCTCAACACCATCGCCCAGTTCAGCAGCGTCATCATCAAGGCAGGCACCGTCGTCGCCGAGGGGCCCCTGGGCATGTTCGAGCGCCGCGGCTTCGACATAGGAACCAAGGAGCTGCTGCGCTGCATGGCGCGCTGCGCGGGCTACACGGTGGTCGGCGGCGGCCACATGGGCGGGATGGCGTCCATGCTCGGGATAACGCAGCAGATGAGCCACGTCAGCACCGGCGGCGGAGCCATGCTCAGCATGCTGGCAGGCGAGAAGCTTCCCGTGGTGGCGGCCCTGGAGGAGTCCAAGAGGCGCCGCGGCTAGGCGATCTCTTTAAAAGCCCCTCGTCCGATACCGTTTGCGCCGGGACCGTGGTCAAGCTTGGTTAAGATACGCGGTTTGGGTCCGCGTGATCCCCGGTTCGAATCCGGGCGGTCCCACCAATCGCAAAGGTTAAAATGACGCTATTCGACTACTCAATGCTGCCGGGTTGGCTGAGCGGTTTAGGCGTCCGCCTGCAGAGCGGATCTACGGGGGTTCGAATCCCTCGCCCGGCTCCAT
>CAYPNN010000054.1:0-8137 GCA_964412065.1 uncultured Candidatus Bathyarchaeia archaeon | reverse complement strand
TGCCACTCGTCCTGCCAGTTCCTCACCGGCTCGGCTGACGCGTCGGCGCCAACAGAGTAGCCCCCCGCCCCAGTCCCCCAGTGGCTCCATTGAGGGTTGGAGAAACTTGCCTCCTTGGCTATCTCCCAGAGCTTCGGCATCTCCTCGGGGTGGGCAACGGCCGGCATGGGGCCCGTGCCCTTGGCGACGATGGCCTTCAGGTTCTTCGAGCCCATGACCGCCCCGTATCCGCCGTAGCCGCAGGCGTGGGACCACTTCTGTATGATGGCTGCATTCCTGACCATGTTCTCGCCGGCTGGGCCGACGTAGATCAGGCTCGGCTCCTTCCAGAGCCCGAATCCCGGCTTCCGCTTCTTGAGGAGGGCCCTCACCTCCTCGTTCACGGCCTTCACCGTCTCCTTCCCTTCGAGCCCCCAGAGCTTGGAGGCGTCCCTTATCTCGACTTTTCCGTCTGTGACGAGTATGTAGACCGGGTTCTCGGATTTCCCCTTCACGATGACGCCGTCGTACCCGGCACACTTCAGCTCGAGGGCGAACTCGCCCCCCGCGGTGGAGCCGGTGATCCCGTTCGAGGCAGGAGACTTCCCCGACACGCATATCCTGGCACCGCTGAGGAACCCGGTCAGGGGCCCCGTAAACACCGTCAGCAGGTTCTCAGGGCCTAGGGGGTCTACCTCCGCCCACCTCTCCCCGAGCCTGTCCCAGAGGATCTTCGTCGCGAGGCCCCTGCCCCCAACGTATCTCTTGAGGGTCTCCTCGTCGGGGTGATGTTCGCTCACCTCTCCCGTGGTGAGGTCTACCTCGGCGATCCTGCCGTTGTACCCTGGTATCATCTGTAGAGCTCCTCCCCCTTCTCACCGTAGAGGTTGACCACCAGGTTCTTGGTGACCTCCTCCGGCTTAATCGCATACAGATCGTAGTTCTTGGACGAGGTCCTCGTCCCCTTGCGGAGGGCTCCGTAGCCCGCCTCGACGCAGACCTTGGCGCACTCGGGGTCGCCGCCGCAGAGATCGCAGATCACGACGCGACCCCCCTCCGGATGGAGGTGGGGGACCTCGCCGGGGCAGGCCCTGATGCAGGCGCCGCAGGAGGTGCACTTGTCATCTTCCACGATCACGGCTCCCGTCTCGTCGTCCACCGAGAGGGCGCCCTCGGGGCAGCTTTTGACGCACGGGTAGTCGCTGCACTGTGTGCAGAGGTGGGGGACCTCGGCGCCGGGCACCAGCATGAACACCCTCACCCTCGACGCCTCCGGCCACATGCGGCCCTCGTGCTTCATGCTGCAGGCGATCTCGCAGAGCCTGCATCCGCTGCACTTCATGTAGTCGCGGACAACCCATGGCTTCGTAGCTTGCACTTGTCTACTCAATATTATACCACATTGGGTCTCGGCGTCCTCAGCCAATAAAGCATTTTCGCGTCAAACGACACTGTGCCTAACTTGCTCAGAAAATTAGATATCCCATATACGCACCCTAGGGGGTGGGAGCAGGTGAGCGTCTATACGGGTATATGTGAGGCTCTACGGGGAGCTGAGGGAGCTCCTCGACACGCGGGGCTCCAGCGGATCGATGAGCCTGCCGGATGGATCGACGCTTGAGACGCTCAACGAATACCTGGGTATATCTGTCAAGGATGTCGTGGTGACGTTGGTGAACGGCGTCGCCGTGAGCGGGGCCACCGTCCTTCGGGAGGGGGATCGGGTCGACATCTTCCCTCCCCTGTCAGGCGGATGAGCACATGTGGTCTCCTCCTTGCTTATCCCGCCTACTCTGGCGACCGCACCGGATCTAGCCTCCGCCTATGAGGGTTCCTATCCCTGGTTGCCGTAGCGGATGTTTAGTAGACTCCCGGAGTTTTGTTTCCAATAAACGCGAGGTGCCCGAACGGTCTTGCCTTGAGATGCAGTTTCTCTCCGAGCCAAAGCCCAGCGAGTACTTGGAAGCCCATCTCTTCGGCTCCGCGGTTCCTCGGCCTTTCGCTTCTTTAGCCGTGGGTCCGCTCCCATTCGGGCGAAACCATAATGTATCTGCAGTATATATGTTGGTTCTGTTTCACGGTAAAGCAAACGGGTACAGGTGTTTTATAAGATCGGCACCCGTTTATTGACTCGCCGCTGTTAAGAACGTCTCATCTTTTTGAGTCGCTGACGTGTTGATCTTCTCCTGTTAAAACCAAGCCCCTGCGACACTTGGTTTTACGGTGCGTACCCAACCATCCCCTCCACGGTACGAGAGTTACCTAAAGTGGAGCCAACGTCCGTAGAGCTACTCTTAAAAACCGGGAAATATTAGAGTGGTGCGCGGGCCCGTAGCTCAGCACGGATAGAGCACAGCCCTCCTAAGGCTGGGGTCGAGGGTTCGAATCCCCCCGGGCCCGCCACAGATCAATCTACCCCCATTACAAATAATTATACCATGGGTGTGCTGTCTCAGGGCCCGCATTTCTCGACCTGCACCAGCACCGAGTGGGTTCTCGAGCCGTGGCTCGGCAGCGTGGGCGTGGTTGAGGTCAGCACGTTCACCGAGCCGTTGTGGTCGACCCCCTCCTCGTCGAACCTGGGCCACGCGCCCTCGCTGAGGGAGACGACCCCCCTCAGGACATCGCCCGTGACGTGCGCCTCAACCATGACGGCGCCCCGTGGGCTCGTGACCTTGATCCTGTCGCCCTCCTCCACACCCTGCTCCGCTGCGTCGGCGGGGTGCACCCAGAGCGCGTGCCGCTCCCTCTCCCTGAACCACTCGATGTTGTAGCTCTGCGAGTGTATGCGGTAACGCGGTTTAGGCGTGATCAGCCTCAGCGGGTACACGCCGTTAGGCTCCAGCGCCCTGCAGGTGGGGACCGGCGTCCCCTCGGTCAGCGCGTAGGCCTCAGAGCTGATCTGTATCAGGCCCGACGGCGTCCCAAGCGGGTACCCCTCGGGGTCAGCCGCAAACTCGGCGAAGGCGACCCGCCTCTGGTCCGCCCCCCTGTGAATGCCCTTAGCCTTGAACTCCTCGACATCCGGCACCTCAGACTCCTCGAGGAACTTTTCGAGCCAACCCTCCTCGTCCCTGCCCTCGGAGAAACAATCCCCGAAGCCGAGGCGGCGCGCGACGGTGTCAAGGGCCTCGCCCCACGTCGCCTCGCGGAACAAGCCTGAGCCCCTCGGGCCGGTCCGGATCAGCGGCTTGGTGAGCCTGTCCTCGTGGTACTGGACCCGGTGCATCTGGAAGCCCCTGACGCAGGGCATGTGGTGTCTGCCGGCGTGGGGGTTGCGGGCGAACCCTGTGACCCTGCCGTTCTCCGTATATGCTAGCAGCGTGCAGCCTCCGCCGCAGTCGTGGTTGCAGGCGACGGGGACACCGCGGGCTTTCATACCTCTTCCTTGCCTCGACGATCGCTTATAGGTGTTACCGGTGGTTAACCCATCTACAGGGTAGGCTGAACCATAACGGAAACGAGTGGAAGCCTATGGGCCGTGCACGGCTGAGAGGAAGGCGGTGTTGCTCGCGTAGGAGCGATGAAATACAATACCAGCTTTCGGGTATCGGGCTGTTTGAGCTTCGCCATTTAAGACTCTTCTCTTTAACGCTTTACCTAGAACGCGCGGCTCCCTTATATTTTGAGCGCGTGATTTAGCTAGATAATAACCGAAAAATGATTTGATGCTTGTTTTAGAAAAATCATGGAGACATGTAGATATCCAGCGATTCTACGGGTTTATTGACTATATCCATTTTAGGCATGAGAGACTCATAATTATCTATCGGTGTAACCGTCATTCCATCAACTATCTGTATGCTGGTAGGAGCGATCGGGTGATAGCATTCAGCGATATCGGTCTCGTAACCGTCGATCTCAGAGACCTTGGTCATGAAGAGTAGCCATGTTGTTCCCTTCTGAAGATCAGGTTCGCCTTCGAAAACGATCCTAGTCTGTTCATTCATGAACCCAGCGTTTGTAACAATCAATATTGAATCTTCGTTGTCACCTTTAATGAGTTTAATGACTTTGGCACCAACTATCGTTTTTGGGAGTTTCTCTTTCTCTGATAGAGTCAACACTTCATCAGTTACCTCGACGATCGCAACCATATCTGAGTACTCTATTAGACTTGGTAGTGTCAAGTTTCTCAACACCTTAGATGCATATGAGGTACTTACTTCTACTATTTCTGGAGGTTCATCCCTTGTAGGAGAACTATCCACATGATCGGTAGGTACAGATTCAGTGAAAGTTAAGACGGCTGAAGCAAATAACACGAGGCAGACGGATATTATTACGATGTTTTCTTTTTTCATGTCATCGCCTATCCATACAGATACTCTAATCCATCCTCCTCATCGGATATGGGTTCATAAACACCACATACTGTGTAAGCTGAATCGTCTTCATACATCAAGAAACGTTGATCATCTTCATGTTCAAGACCTAAAACGTGACCAAATTCGTGAGCAATTACATATTGGAAATGCTCAACATCCTCATAATACCAGCCACCCCAACCAAGGAGGAACCCGTTGATATAAATAATTGCCTCAGTGTAAGTAGATCCTCCATATCTATATGTATAAGCAAGTACCCAACTTTCTTCCCAATATTCAGTTATATAAATTTCGTAATTACTAGTAACTCGAGTAAACTTTGGACAACCTGCTTCTACAATGTCTTCCCACGAGGCGGTAGCTAGGCTAGCGATATTTTTAATAAGCGTATAGTTGTCTGCAGAAGCCCATATTTTATAGTCTAGGTCTCGTATATCTTCGTCACTCCATTTTCCTGCAGCTGGTACAAATGCTGAAGTACAGCTAGAAAAAGAGAAAATAGATCCAAATATTATGATTAGAAAACCAATGGATAATTTAATTTTATTTCTGTTTTGTGATTTCACCCTAACACATCACCAAGTATACTTCATCCCACCCAGCACATAAACATTTATATTTATTTGACACTCTAATGTGATTTATTATTTATTAAACATTAGAGGATATACCCGTGGACTCTAAGGGGCCCTGTTTCAGTTTATTCATAGATAATGTGTGTAATAACAAACCATTAGATATTTATCCTTTGATAAATAATATGGAAAATAAATAGTATTACCAGTTAGCTATTTGTATCCACTATAAATAAACATGATTTTATGTTTACACTCGACTCGTCCATTGATGATGCGTTTTATTTCCATCTCCAGTATTCTTACAGGTTTTAAGAACAACCATAAGACGTAGTTTTCCCCTGTCTCCACTTCTAAAAAAGTTAGAACCCCACACTAAATCCATTTACTGATAAAAAATATGGTAAATCCCAAGTCCGCTGAATGTAATCGTCAACCATTTCTACCTAGACGCACAACTATACCTGAAGAGGATTCTCCATGGATATAGGCAAGAACGTAGAGAAAGTGAGGGCGGAGTTCCCGGTCCTCAAGTCTAAGGCCTACATGAACAGCGCGGCCCACGGTCCCACGCTGAAGCGTGTACACGACGCCACCCAGGCGTGGTGGAGACACAGGATCAACGAGGACAACGTGAATCCACCGGACGCAGTCTCGGAGGCCGCCGAGATGCTCAACGTCTCCCCCGAGGAGATATGCTGGGTCAACAGGGTGAGCCAGGCCCTCAACACCGTGGCCTCCATGATGAAGCCCGAGAGGGGCGATAACATAGTCGTCACAGACCTGGGCTACCAGAGCAACGTCTACGTCTGGATGCCCTACAGGTTCCAGGGCGTCGAGATCAGGAGGATAAGGCATAGGGACGGGGTCATCGACGCAGGCGACTTCGAGAAGGCGATAGACGACGAGACCCGCGCGGTGTGCATCAGCGAGGTCGAGTGGACAAGCGGAGTCAGGTACCCCATGGGGGAGATAAGCGAGATCGCCCACAGCCACGGCTCCTACGTCGTCAACGACGCCTACCAGGCGGTGGGAGCCGTGGACGTCGACGTGCACTCCGAGGGCGTCGACTTCCTCACCTTCGGCAGCGAGAAGTGGCTCTGCTGCCCAGCCATGACCGGCGTCCTCTACGCGAAGAAAAGCCTCCACGACGAGTTCCAGCCCACCTACATGAACTACGGCAACGTCGAGGAGGCGTTCAGGGACGGCGCCCCATGGGAGAAGCCAGGCCACGACAACATAGAGTCCTACAGCGGGGCGCTCTACCCCGACGCACGGAAATACAGCCGGGGCTGCGTCAGCGAGGAGCACACGTGGGGCTTCCACGCGTGCCTCAGCTACTTCAACCAGCTGGGCACCGAGAACATCGAGAAGAGGACCGCGGAGCTCAGCCAGCGCCTCATAGACGGGCTGCGGGAGCAGCCGGTCAAGGTGAACACGCCGGAGGAGCCCGGTGAACGCGGGGCGCTGGTGACGTACAACACGGGGAGCTTCGAGAAGAACCAGATGATCTACGACGAACTCAAGAAGAACGACATAATCGTCGCCCACAGGTACGCGGCGGGCGTGGGCGGGATAAGGGTCTCGTGCCACTTCTTCAACACGGAGGAGGAGGTAGACCGCCTGCTGGAGCTACAGGGAAGGCTGCTGAAATAGAAGACAGCGATGTTCACCTAAGACGCCTAACCAACCCGTTTTCATGAATCTCAAATATATAGTATAAAGCACCGGTACGTACTCGATATCAGGCTTACTTAATCAATATAAAACCGACAGTTAACTGGTAGATGATGCCTCGACGCGGGTACCTGCTGCTAGCATTAGGCCTAACGATACTGTTCAACGTAATGGACGGCTCAGCTGTCGTACACGGGGAAGACGCCGACATTACGGTTACCCAGTGCTACGTCTCCGACGAACGAGTCGACGTGGGTGAGGAGGTCACGGTCGGGTTCAGGCTCGAGTGGACAGACACGGGGGAGCCCCTCTCCCACGGAAGCGTCTACATCGTCGGCGACGGCGTGAGTAAACAGATATGGATGGATGGTTGGGCCATATTCACAGACACCCACGACACCCCGTACATCAAGGAGTGGATGATCAATTACGTGAGCTACAACGGCAACCCCTACACCGTGCAGCTCGATGAAGACCCCCCGACATGCACCTTCGACGAAGTAGAGATCACCTTGATCCCCGAATACGAGAGAGCCAACATCGGCGAGGAGCCCAGCATGATAGTCTACGCCTTCTACGCCTCGAACTACGAGACCTTCACCGGCACGGTCCACCTCAACTACACGGAGGGCTTCGACTTCATAGGTAGAAGAGGCGTGAAGGTGGTCTCCATCGATGACCCCCAGTACGGGATCAGGGCTTTCGAGACAAACATCGTCAAGATCAAGTGGGACCGGGTGAAGGTGGACCTGTACAGCCCGAGGAAACGCTACAACCCGGGACGGGAGGCCAAGATAGACTATCTGGCCTACTATGAGTCCGACCTAGAGCCTTTCCTCGGGGAGATCACGCTCAACGACACGCTTATCAAGGACGATGTTGGCCGCTACAGGTACACCGTGGAGTCCATCATGGACTGGAGGAACGGGATAACCGTGTTCGCAGTCGACACCGCCGACGTGATATTCGACAAGGTACTGGTCGAGCTGGAGGTAGAGGACACCAGGATAGACGTCGGCGAGAAAGCTGAGATCAGATGCACCGCCCGCTACGCCTACGACGACTCCGAGTTCTCGGGGGACATATCCTTCACGGCATCCAGCAAGGACGCCGTGGGGAAAGAAGAGGTCACCGTCTGGCGGGTCATGGACAAGAAATGGTTCCTGGACACCTTCGAGTCCAACTCCGTCGAGGTCATATGGGACAGGGTCAGGGTCGACATCGAGGCCCCGGACACGCGGGTAGACGTCGGCGAGGAGGTGAGCGTAGAGTATAATGCCTACTACGAGTACGACGGCACTCCGCTGACGGAAGGGGAGGTGGAGCTCAACGCGGAGTCGATAAGGAGGGAGGACGTGGGCGACTTCACGTTCACGGTCGCCGAGGCGCATGGAATCCTCTACGACATAGGCGCCGTGAAGTCCGACGACTTGACCGTGGTCTGGGACCGGGTGGAGTTCACCCTCGAGAGCCCCATAACACGAATACTGAGGTCATACATGAAGGAGCCCGCCATGATAGGGGTGTACGCCTACGACGGCTCACCCTTCCAGGGAGGCTATGAGCTGGAGTACACGG
>CAYPNN010000053.1:4424-8184 GCA_964412065.1 uncultured Candidatus Bathyarchaeia archaeon | reverse complement strand
CCTTCCTGTACTTGAGGACTACCCTGCCTCCGGGGTTCATGATGAACGCGGTGTTGAAGAAGTAGTCAGGGTACTCCGGGTCCCTCTCGTGGATGCTGGCCGAGACGTAGGTCCTGTACTGCCTCGCCTTCTCCGCCAGCATGTCGGTCTCGGGGCCCGGGATGGAGACAGCCGAAGCCACCCTGTCCCTCTGGGTCTGGTTGGGGTCCTGCGTGTCGAACTCGTGCCTGAGGATGTTCTCGGGGAGCACCGTGAGCCTCACCGGCATGATCTGCTCCCACGTCTCCAGGCTCTTGAAGGTCCCCAGCACCTTCTCCAGGTTGGCGCGCCTCCGCTCATGGACGTCGGGGATGTCCTCGGGGTTGATCCTCATGTACTGGATGATGGCCGCGGTGTAGCGGTCGATCAAAGGTAGGACCCCCACACCGTTCTATGACTGCATCTTTGAAACATCGATGCCACCCAACATACTATCATGAACCCGGTTTTAACTATTGACATGAGCGCCCCCAGGAGGGACCCACGATCTAGCTTGCCAACTGGAGCGTCTCTAACTGCGAAACGTCTCAGGACCCGAACTCCGTCAGAGGCCCAACGGTCTTCCTCAACACCATCTCGGAGCGGCCCCTGACGACATAGTCCCTTAGCTCCCCCACCTCCTCGTACCCAAGCCGCTCGTAGAACCTCCTCGCCCCCTCGTTGAAGTCGGAGACACACAGGAACACGTTGGGCCTCTCCCTGAACACCCGTTCCTCGGCGAAGGACATGAGCCGGGCGCCGACGCCCCCGCAACGATACGGTGGGGAGACGCAGATCGACTTCACGTAGCCTGCGAAGGCGCCCTCCATCTCCAGCACCACGAAGCCGACGACCCCGACGCCGTCCACCGCCATGTAGACCTCCCTCGCGGGGTCGGTGAGGATCGTGAGAGACTCATCGTAGCCTCTTCCGAGGGTGATCCAGGGCTCAGACTCGGCCATCATCCTGGCGCATGCCTCGGCCTGCTCCACGCTCTCCAGCCTTTGTATCGATAGCCTATCCCGGTTCCTCTTGTCCATGGCAGCCAGTAGAATCTACCCGTTCACAGATATGAGTCTATGAACCAGTGCATGGCTCAAAGCTTTGCTTCCGAGGACTCGCCGATTTTACACTTGAAAGAAAAAAATGTCTGCTTCATCTCAGGCCTGCCTGCTCCAAGTAGTCTTGCCGGGGTGGGCAGAAACACTCCACGAGTACGGCTGGCTTGTCGCCGGTGGCGTCGAAGTTGTGAGGCGCATTCGGGGGCACCCAGAAACTGGTCCCCTCCTTGATGTGAACCCTCTCTTCCCCTATGTAGAGGTTGCCCTCCCCCCGGATGACCAGCCCCATCTGCTCGTGGGGGTGATCGTGGGGCGGCGTAGGTACGTTAGGCTCGACGGTGAGCCTCATCATCATAGCCCTCTCGCCTACGATGATTATCTCGCCGTGCCTGCCTTTCACTGTCTCTAAAGTCGGGTGTTCACCCGGTTTAACGATCTTCATGAGATTCGCAGAAGAGACGCGTGAAAATTACATAACGTTATCGAAGCGGAGTAGCATAATCCTCTCGTAAGCTTCAAGAAACACTGCCGCCATCATTGAGGCATGAAGAAGATAGCGTTCCTCATGTCAAGCGCAGCCACCGGCAGGCTATCCGGCGAGCTGGAGCGGCGCGAGAAGATCCTGCGCAGCATCGCAGGCCCCGACACCAGGATCGACATCTATGGGCTGGAGAAGGACCCTGAGAAGAGCCGGCTGGGCACGATCCAGTCTTCCTATGAGGCTTCTCTTGCCACCGTCGAGGACCTGGAGTGCGCCAGGGAGGCTGAGAAGGCGGGGTACGACGCCGTAATAATTCCCTGCGGAGGCGACCCAGGGGTGGCGCCGCTGAGGGAGGTGCTGCGGATACCCGTGGTGCCGCCGGGCTCCACGGCAAAGCACCTGTGCAGCCTCATCGCCCCGAGGTTCAGCGTCCTCACCACGGGCGGCGGAGGAGTCGTACGGGCCATGATCCATGAACGGGACGGGCTGCTGAAGCACGTTTCCACCCACCCCGTGGGGCTCAGCGTGCCGGAGGTTAGGGAGAAGCCGGGGGAGGCGTACGACGCCTTGGTAAGGGAAGGGCGCGTAGCCGTCGAGGAGTACGGGGCTGGCGCCGTCACCTTCGGGTGCATGAGCATGGGGTTCCTCATGGTTGACGAGAGGCTCGGCGAGGCCATCGGGGTCCCCGTGGTGAACCCAGTCAAGGCCGCGGTGAAGACCGCCGAGATGCTCGTGGAGCTGGGCGTCACACACAGCAAGCTAGTGTACCCGGTTCCCCCCAGCCTGGGGAAATGAGCCGCCGGTTCATGGTGGCTTTATATCGCCGCGGGGTAACCCTGATCCATGTCTGAGCTAGCGGATTTCTGTAGAAGGCGCTACAGCCGCCTCAAGGAGCAGATGGAGGAGCACGGGCTCGACCTGGTCTACCTCCTCAACGACGGGGGCGGCGCCAGGTTCAAACGCATCGCGGACACGCCCTCAGGCGCCGCCCTCATCGTGCCCATCGACGGCGTCCCCAAGCTGTTCTGCTACAGCGTGAACATAAACAGCGCCCGCGACGAGAGCTGGATACAGGTGGGGCAGCTGGAGAGCCGCGCCAAGGCGAAGGAGCAGATAGCAGGCTACGCCAACCAGCACCTGCGGGAGGGCTCAAGGGTAGGTGCCCCGCTTGACGGGTTCAACCACTCCAGCTACGCCTACTACCGCGAGAACCTCAAAGGCGAGCTCGTTGACATAGGGAAGACGGTCATCCCCGAGGTCTTCTACGGCCTCTACCCCGACGAGGTGAAGCATCACCGCAGGGTGAGCAGGCTCGCCGACGTCGCGTGCAGCGCCGCCCGGGAGGCAATGAGGCCCGGCGTCGCCGAATACGAGATAGCGGCCGAGGCCGAGTACGCCATGAGGCGTGAGGGAGCCGAGCTCACCAGCTTCCAGACGATAGTCTCCACGGGGCTGAGGTCGGCGTACAGCCACGGCTGGCCCACCTCCAGGAGGCTGAAGGAAGGCGAGTTCATGCTCGTGGACCTGGGCCCATCCGTGGACGGCTACGCGGCGGACGAGACGCGCACATACCTCCTGGGCAGCGACCCGAAGAAGGAGAAGATGCTGGAGGCCGTGGACCAAGCCGTGGAGGCGGTGATGCAGATGGTTAAGCCGGGCGTCGAGTGCAGGGAGCTGGACGCCGTCTCGCGGAGGGTGCTCAAGGAACACGGTTTCCCGGACTACCCCCACAGCCTCGGCCACCCCCTGAGCGGCTTCGCCGTGCCAAGCCTCTCCAAGATCTCGGGGCACGTCCTCAGGGAGGGCACGCTGTTCACCGTGGAGCCCGGCATCTATCTGCCCGGCTACGGTGGCGTCCGCATGGAGGAGAACGTGGTGGTAACCGAGGACGGGTTCGAGCAGCTCACTAAGAGCCACCGCATACCCTAGAAGGGAAGCAACAGGGAGAGCACCTGTGCGAAGACCATGCCTATGAGCAGCCCAGACGATACAACGTGTTTGTAGTTCAGGGTGCAGTACTCGTGGGCCACGGGTATGAGCTCGTCTATCGTCACGTAGGTCATGACCCCCGCGGCGAACCCGAGGCTCCAGCCCACGATGGCGGCTCCACCGCCTAGAGACCGGATGACGTACACTCCTATGAACGCGCCAAGGGGCTCAGCCATCCCGGACAGGGTCGCGAGCCCCACGGACCTGAGAC
>CAYPNN010000053.1:0-4414 GCA_964412065.1 uncultured Candidatus Bathyarchaeia archaeon | reverse complement strand
ACCATCGACGCCGGACCGCAGCAGGGGCGTGACGGTGGCGATGCCCTCAGGGATGTTGTGCAGGCATATCATGAGGGCGACGAGCAGCCCAAGCTCGGGCAGATAGGTGAACCCGGCGCTGACGACGATCCCCTCGGGAAGGTTGTGAAGAGACATCCCTATCGCGATCACCAGCCCGCTGTTGAACAGCCTCCTGTCCATGACCCCAGCCTCCCACTCCCCGAACTCGATGTGGGGGAGCGTGAGGTCGATGGCCATCATGGACACCGTGCCTACCCCGAAGGCCAGCGTCACCTTCAGCGGCGACAGCACCGTGAGGGCCTCCGCGTACAGCTGCAGGAAGCTGACGACGAGCATCACACCCCCCGCGAAGCCCATGAAGAAGCCTATGATCCGCTCGTTCAACTCCCCTAAGACCAGCACGAGGAGGCCCCCGATCCCCGTCGCCGAGCCGGCAAGAAGACTCAAGACGATTGGGGTCAGCATCTCCAAGGAAGTTCACCTAATAGCCCCGATACGATTCCTCGGATATTTAGTCCTTCCTAATTTTCACGCGGTTTTTCGCCGAGACCGTGGACTCAAATCTTATCTGGCTTCCCTGCCTCATCATAGGCATGCGTATTGACGTCATAATGCTGATTTCGGGGCTCAGCGGAGAGGCGTTGAGGAAGAGAGAGGAAGGCCTGGCGTCCCACGCGTCCCCCGGCGTGGATGTGAGGCTCGTGACGACGAAGGCGGCGCCCTCTTCCGTGGACTCCCTCCCAGAGATGGAGCTGGCTGCCCCCGGCATCCTGGAGAGGGTCCTCCGGAGCGAGGAGGAGGGGGCAGACGCAGCCGTGATATGGGGAGGCCACGACCCCTCCCTCGAGGCAGCTAGGAACCTCGTCTCCATTCCCGTCTTAGGACCGGGGATGGCGTCCATGTACCTGGCATCCATGCTGGCCAAGGAGTTCTGTCTGCTGGTCCAGCTCCCCCACGTGCTCAGCCTAGCCGAGCGCCAGGTGAGGGACCTCGGGCTGTGGGGGCGCTGCACTGGGACATACTCCGTCGACCTGCCCGTCCTCGAGCTTGGGAAGCCCTCGGGCTATGAAAAGGTGCACGAGAAGGCTGTGTTGGGGGTGGGGGATGGGGCGGACGCCGTGTGCCTCGGCTGCATGGCCATGAACGACCACGCCGACAGGCTCCGGAGAGAGCTCGAGGAGACGCATCCCGGGGTGATCGTGATACACCCAGGCAAGGCTGTGATAAAGCTGGCTGAGCTCCTAGTCGGCATGGGTCTGACGCACAGTAAGCGCAGCTACCCACCGCCGCCCAAGGGCGTCGTCTTCCCCTTCTAGCCATGAAACGGTGAGTCACCCAGCTATGTCGGAGACGGGGGAGTTCAGGTGCATCCGCTGCGGGAAATGCTGCGGCAGCCTCCTATCGGAGGACAGGGGGATACTTAGGGGCCTCACCCTGCTGCCCGAGGAGGCACATCTATTCCCGGAGAACCTCGTCAGACCCGCCATCGGCGTAGGAAGAAGCCCCAACGACTCTAACTTCAGAGTGTTGGCCTACCAGCTAGCCGTGGAACCCTGCCCACATTTTGGTGAGGCGGGGTGCACCGTCTACGGCGATCGCCCCTCCAGCTGCAGGCAGTTCCCCTTCAGCCTCGAGCCCTCCTTTGACGGTGGGCCGCTCCTGGGAGTCGACCTCAACTGTCCTTCGGCGGCTAGGCTGCTTGACTCATACACGCAGATAAGCTTCGAGGGGCGGGGAGCCGCTGAGAGGCTGCTGCTGGTCAAGGAGTGGGTGGCCCAGAACCCTAGGCGGGCGTGGTTCTACGACCTGAGAACACGCAGATGGGTCAGGGGGGACAGGCTCGGCTAGAAGGCCTGCACGGAGTGTGCTATCTGGGGCAGAGTCCTCTCGATGGTGAGCACGGCGCCTTCTGAAGGCCTGACCTCTATCCGGATCTCCTCGTAGGGGTGGACGTAGACGTCTGTCTGGCTGTTCTGGGCGGGGGCGACTGCGGACTTGTCCAGCTCGGTGAAGTCTATGGACACCTTGAAGCGCTCCCCCTCCTCTATGATCTCGTCGCCGTCCCCGGTCACCCCTCTGACGGTGGTTATTGTGCCGTTGCTGTCGTAGACCGAGGCGTGGCACCTCGCGTTGGTGTATGTGATCACCAGCTTGGAGTCGCTTAGGGAGATGGGGCTGTCGCCCTGGCCTAGCCTGACGTAGAAGACGGCGTTGGTCAGGCATATGTCGCTCTGGGACCCCGAGTTGTTGGCGAAGCTGCCGATGACGTCGCTGTCTAGGTATAACACGGAGCTGGCCTCGGTGATCCCGGACGAGATCACCGACTGGGCCTTCTCAGCCGTCAGGAAGCCCACGTTGAGCACCATATAGGCGAACGCGGAGGCCGTGATTACGAAGGCGACGAGGATGATGGATACCTCGAGCCCCGTCATTCCTCTACGTAACCCTCTCGCTTTCAACGAGATGTCTCCACCTAGTTTCTGGTGAAAGGGAGCGAGTTCAGGAGATTTAAGAAAATGTATGTAACCCTCTATAACAGAAGCCGTGGCTAACCTTGGCCTTATTCATAAAGAGGTTTCACAATACCTTTCGAAAGATCCTCCTCTACTGTTCACACTCATCCAGGAGGCTCGTTGCCTGCATTATCACGTGTCTCATCTGAAGCTGTCGATCTCCGAGTCCAGCGCCTTCTCTATGTCGTCCAGCTTGTCTCTTATCCACGTCTGCAGCTCCTCGGTCTTCCGGAGCCTCGTGTTCCACTTCCTCATGTTTATGCTCTTGACGATGGCCTTCCTAACCGTGATCTGAAGCAGGTTGGGGTCCAGGGCGTCGAGCTCCACGGCTCTGTCGCCGTGCTCCTCCAGGAAGCTGTCGGCTCGGGCGTCGCTCATCTTCACGGGCATCGGGGGCAGCCTGTACTTCTTTATCTGGTCGGCCGTGAGAGCGATCCTTTGAACCGTGAAGTCCTTTGCCCCGTACTTCTCGAGACGCTCGGACAGGTCTCTCTCGATGTCGATGCCGCTGGGGTCGAAGTCCCCGAAGTAGAGCACCGTCGTCGGCTTGCCGCCGAGCTGGTTCGTTATGTACCTCGACATCTCCTG
Organism: uncultured Candidatus Bathyarchaeia archaeon; assembly: GCA_964412065.1. Classification (GTDB taxonomy): domain Archaea; phylum Thermoproteota; class Bathyarchaeia; order TCS64; family TCS64; genus RBG-16-57-9. The sequence continues at coordinate 1,292 of CAYPNN010000053.1, read as the reverse complement.
TACGTAGCTGAAGCTCGGGTAGCCGCGGGTCGGGAAGGTGCGTACGCTGAACCTGTTGGCCTCCCTGCTGACGAGGCGGCTGAGGGCGTCCTTCTCGAGGCAGATCATCACGTTCTTCGGCTGGTCGTCCCACATGGGCATGGTGAAGCTCTTCCAGCTGTCCTGAAGGGTCGATATCTTCTTCTTCAGGTACTCCTCCGCCGAGTCGTAGCCCACGTCGCCCCTACCCAAGACCCGCCTGCTCCGGTCCTCTATGCAGTTGAGGGGGACGTCTCCGTCCTCCCTCGCCTTCACCATTATCCTGCTGAGCCGCTTGTAGCTGTTGATGGTGTTGGGGATCAGGAGCCTGCTTACGAGACGGTAGTACAGCTGCCTCAGCGTGATCGCGGTGTCGTACTGCTGGAATATGTCCAGGGCTGCCTCTACGATCTCGTCGTAGCTGGCCGGGCTACCGTCCATCACAGATACAATACATGGTACGATATATTGGGTTTTCTTCGAAAAACAATAAATAAAAATGGGTTTAGGTGTGTTTACATGCCCTTTAACGCGTCGGCTATGTACTCTTCCTTCGTTTTACCCTTGTTCTGGTTCAGGGTCTGTTTCAACGTGGCGGAGTAGTCGCCGAGCCAGCCGAACTTCTTGCAGCCGTCGAGCTCGCCGCACTTGCTGCACAGCCGGATGCCCTTCTCGTTGGCGCAGAGTCTTATGGCGCAGTCTGGGGGGCCTCCCCCCTTCTCGCAGCCCTGGCAGTTGGCGTACCTGGTCATCCACTCAAGGGTCTTCTCCGTCTCGGCCCAGTCTATCTCCGCCCCGCCCGGGACCATGGGCGCCCACTCCTTGATTCCTAGCCCGCGATGTAGCTCTTGGTCTTTCCGGCGGTCTCCGCCATGGTGCCGTTGCCCAGCACACATGTGCCGCAGGTTATGCCGCATGGCCCCGCCTGATCCTTCACCGCGTTGAACGCTTCTTCCTGCATGGCAGCCTCGTCATCGTTGTTCGTTTATAAAACATTTACAAATGGCTTGAAGGCGGGGATGCGTGAAACTGCCGGGCTTCCCTGCAAGGTCTTTAAACCTGACTCAACCAATATCGTGACAAGCATGGTTTCGCTTCTGCTCGTAGCCAGGGCCGTTGGAGGCCTCCTGTCGGTCACGGGGGCCGCCGTCTGCGTCTACTGGTACGTCTTCTGGGGCAGGAACTATGAGGGTGATCTGATCACGTACGGCCCATACGCGTATGTGCGTCACCCCTTCTACTCTGGGTTCCTCTCGGTTGCAGTCGGTCTCACT
>CAYPNN010000052.1:0-8302 GCA_964412065.1 uncultured Candidatus Bathyarchaeia archaeon | reverse complement strand
TGGGGCTTCAGGTAAGAAAAGAGTTAGGGTTCAGGGATCGTCCGGCTCTCCATGCGGTCCCAGAGACTCTGCATCGCCTTAGGCAGGAGCTCCTGTATGGGCAGGCCGTAGGGGCACCTGCTCTCGCACTCGCCGCAGTGGATGCAGGTCTCCAGCTTCTCCCTGGCCTCCTTGACGGAGTTGACTCGGCTCTCGGTCCACCCCATGCGCCTGAGCACCTGAGACTCGGTCCTGAGTATGGTGCTTATGGGTATCCCCTGGGGGCAGGGCTGGCAGTAGTTGCAGCTGCGGCAGAACTGGTCGCCCAGCCTCTCCTTATCCCTCTCTATGAGTCTATGCTCCTCGTCGGTGAGGGCGTGGTCGCCCATCCAGACGCCGATGTTCTCGTCGACCTCGGCGACGCTCATCATGCCGGGGATCACTAGATCGCAGTCTGGGTTGATGAGCACGTACTTTAGTGCCGTGTTGGCGTTGCTGAACGCGCCGCCGCCGAAGGGCTTCATTATGATGGTGCCCACGTTCAGCTTCTTGCAGAGGGGCAGCAGCTTCTCTGCTGGCTTGGTGGTTAGGTAGTTGTAGGGTATCAATATGGTCTCGAAGAGCCCTGTCTTGACCATCTCGACCGCGAGGTCCGGGTTATGGCTCGTGACGCTGACGTGGTTGATCCTGCCCTGCTTTTTTGCCTCCTCGACGGCCTCAAGCGCTCCGCCCGGCGCCCTCACCTGGCTCCACTGCTCCCGATTCGTTACATTATGGAGCTGGTAGACGTCTATATGGTCTGTCCTAAGGTTCCTGAGGCTGATCTCTAGCTCCTTCCATATCCCCTCTGCTGTCCTCTGGTGGCTCTTGGTGGCGATGTACACCTTATCCCTCACGTCCTCCAGCGCCTTCCCGATACGCTCCTCGCTTGTGGTATAGCCCCGGGCCGTGTCGTAGTAGTTGAGCCCCAGGTCGTAGCAGCGCCGTACGACCTCTATTGCCTTCTCCTCGGACACCCTCTGGATTGGGATGCCGCCGAAGCCCATGGTCTTGACGTTGAGCCCCGTCTTACCGAGCTTGATCTCATTCAAAACAATCCAGATAAGGTATGGTTGACTCGTTAAAAATCTGTGCATGAGGCTGAATAGGTTTTAAAAGCGGTGGAGCACCCTGAATACGATTCCAATGTCGCATCCTGTCGCACTAGATAAACCGGGTGAACGGGTTGTCCTGATGGGAAACGAGGCCATCGCCCGCGGCGCCATAGAGGGCGGGATAGCCCTCGCATCGGGGTACCCTGGGACGCCGTCGTCGGAGATCGGTAACACTTTCGCCAGAGTCGCTAAGCAGCTGGGAATCCACTTCGAGTGGAGCGCCAACGAGAAGGTGGCCCTGGAGGTGGCGTTCGGGGCTTCCATGGTTGGCCAGAGGGCCATATGCAGCATGAAGCACGTGGGCGTGAACGTCGCACTGGATATACTGAACGCCATCACTCTGAGGGGCGTCAAGGGCGGCCTCGTCCTTGTTAGCACGGACGACCCTAGCCAGCACAGCAGCCGCACCGAGCAGGACAACAGGTGGCTAGGCAGGCACAACGATGTGCCCATCCTGGAGCCCAGCAGCCCCCAAGAGGCCAAAGACCTCACCAGATATGCCCTGGAACTCTCGGAGCAGGTCAAGCTCCCCGTCATGGTCAGGACCGTGACCCGGCTCAGCCATATGCGGAGCGACGTGGAGCTGGGGAAGATGCAGAGGCTTGACAGGAAGCCCGCCTTCGACTGGGACGGCTTCAGCTACAGGGTCGCGGGCTTCGAGAAGCTCTTCAGGCGCCACGAGGAGCGCCACGGCAAGATTGACTCGGTGCAGGAGATGTTCGAGGACTCCGGCTTCAACGAGCTGAAGCTGAACGGGAAAGAGAGGATCGGGGTCATCGGTGTCGGCTTCGCCATCACATACGTCAGGGACGCCCTGGAGTATCTCGGGGTCGAGGACAGGGTTGCCTGGCTGAAGCTCGTCACGACGCACCCCATGCCTGAGAGGCTCGTCACGAGGCTCATCGGGTCGGTGGACACGGTGCTCATAGCAGAGGAGGTTGACCCCTTCATCGAACTCCACGTGAAGGCGCTCGCCAAGGACGTGAACCCAGACGTCAAGATACTCGGCAGGATGAACGGCTTCATCCCCCGCGAGGGAGAGCTGAGCCATGAAGTGATAGACGCCCGGATAGCCGAGCTCACCGGCGTGGAGCTGCCGCCCGAGGCGAGAGGCGACCTGGAGGAAATCAAGGGAGACCTGTTGTTCGACAGGATGCTCACCATGTGCGCCGGATGCCCCCACCGTTCCACTATCTACGCGTTGAAGAAGGCTGTGCATGCCGTCAAGGGCGACCTCATGAACGTGGTGGTCAACGGAGACATTGGCTGCTACGGACTGGCGCACGCGCCGCCGATGGAGTTCGAGGACACCTACTTCTGCATGGGGGCCAGCATCGGCGTAAGCCAGGGCATGCAGAGGTTCGGCGTAGACGCCATCGCCTGGATAGGGGACGGAACGTTCTTCCACGCAGGCATCCCGGCTCTCCAGAACGCAGTCCACAACAAGGCGCCGATTAAGGTGGTTGTGGCGGACAACCAGGCCGTCGCAATGACCGGGTTCCAGACCAACCCCCAGCTCGGGAGGACGGCGACAGGCGACAAGGTGGAGCCCATCATGATAGAGGACGTCGCCAAGGCCTCGGGCGTCAAACACGTGGAGGTGGTGGACCCGTACGACCTAGACGCCACGGAGGAGGCGTTCAAGCGGATGCTGGGGTTCGACGGAGTCGCCATGGTGATCGCCCGCAGGGAGTGCGCCATGGTCGCCGTTCGGAACATTAGGCCAGGGAGGCCGCCTGTGTACTACGTCGACCAGGAAGCCTGCATCGGCTGCAAACAGTGTCTGAGCACCTACGGATGCCCCGCGTTGATGTGGAACGAGGACGAGCTCAGAGCCAGCATCGACACGACGCTCTGCATGGGGTGCACGAGCTGCGCCCAGGTATGCCCGGTGGACGCCATCCACAGGAGGGGTCATACATGAAGACGCTCAAGGCAGTTATCTCGGGAGTGGGCGGGCAGGGAACCCTGCTGGCGTCAAGGATTCTGGCCGAGGCTTCCATCAACGCGGGACTCCATGTAAAGATCGGTGAGACCTACGGCATGGCGCAGCGCGGGGGCCCCGTGATGGGACACATCCAGATAGGTGGGACGGCACACAACCCCCAGATAAGGAAGGGGGAGGCCGACGTGCTGGTGGGTTTCGAGCCCGCCGAGGCCACTCGCCGCGGCGTGACCTACCTGAAGGACGGCGGCCTCGCGCTGGTGAACACGCGGGTGACGGCCCCCGTAGAGGTCGTCTCGGGCATGATGCCTTACCCGGACATGGGTGAGCTCATGGGACTCCTAGGCAAGGTCACCGACAAGCTGGTTGCCTTCGACGCCACGAGCCTAGCCGAGGAGGCGGGCGACCCCATCACCACCAACGTCGTCATGCTCGGGGCTCTCACGGAGAGCGGGCAGCTACCATTCGGCGATGAGACGATGCTCTCCACGTTAAGGGACAGCCTCAGGCCACGGTTCCTCGAGCTCAACATGAGGGCCTTCGATCTAGGGAGGAAGGCGTACAGGGAGAAAGCCTCCTAGTCTTCGACAATCATTTTATACTGTCTCTGGGGTTCGCCTTGACAGGCGATCACTTTGTCTAAGCTCAAAACAATCATCACCGTCGTCGTTGTCATCATCGTCGCCGTCGCGGCGATAGGAATCCTGTCCTCTAAGCCAGTTGAGGAGCCCGCGAAGACGCCTAAGCAGGAGACGCCTGCCGGCGGGGAGACACAGGAACAGGAGGAGCCTGAACCAGCCGTGACGCGTGCCAGCAAGATACCATCCGACGCGGTGAAGCAGACCCCTGACATGGATCAGCATCCGCCTGTTCTCCACAGCTTCCTCTGGGAGGACCCTGTGCCTGTGCTTGGGGGCGTGAACACGGCCGGCGCCGAGGACTCGCCCTTCATGAGCCCCGACGGCCAGAGGTTCTACTTCTTCTTCACCCCGGACGTCAGTGTTCCCGTCGAGAAGCAGCTGCTCGACGGGTTGACCGGAATATGGGTCAGCGAGAAGGTGGACGGCGAGTGGGCTGAGGCCGAGAGGCTGTGGCTCATCGAGGGTGGGCTGAGCCTCGACGGCTGCGAGTACGTCAGCGAGGACGAGATATGGTTCATGTCTGTGAGGCTGGGAAACATGAGGGAGATCGACCTCTACATCGCGGACCTCACCGAGGACGGCGCGACAAACGTGAGAAGCGGCGGCGAGGAGCTCAACCTGGAGGTTGGGTTAGGCGAGTTCCACGTGAGCCCCGACGGACAGCTGATCTACTTCCACAGCATGCGCGAGGACGGCCTCGGAGGCATGGACGTGTGGATGACCGAGTGGACGGGGGACGGCTGGAGCGAGCCCGTGAACGTGGAGGCCGTCAACAGCCCTGACAGCGAGGGCTATCCCTACCTCACCCAAGACATGAGCGAGCTCTGGATCAACAGGTGGTACATGGGTTCCCCTGGCACGTGGAGGTCCAAGTGGGTGGACGGAGGGTGGAGCGAGCCCCGGCTCATCGTCAGCAGCTTCGCGGGGGAGCCCAACCTGGACGGCGATGGCAACGTCTACTTCGTTCACCACTACTACAGGGACGGCGTCATGCTGGAGGCCGACATCTACGTCGCCTACAGGAAGCCCACGGTGGAGCCTGCGGACGAGGCGTACACGCCAGGCAGAGGCTACCTCATGGGATACCTACCGACACCCGGTGAGGGGCAGGGCTTCGACGAGGTCTACGCCTGGGCGTCAGACTCATGCGACGTGGTGCCCATATGGGGCAGGCCCTCGCCCTTCTGGGAGAAGGCGGAGGACCTGGGCGGCTCATGGGGAGAAACCTTCGTGGAGCAACTCACCCGCGGCAACGACATGGCGCCCCTGGTACACTTCAGCTTCATAGGTGAAGACATGACCCTCAGCGCCCCGCTGGGCGCCGGCTACACCCTCAGCGACACTGAGTGGAGGCTCATGTACAAGAGGGCGGTGGTGGAGACCGTGGAGGCGTCGAGGCCGAGGTACCTCAGCGTCGGGAACGAGGTGAACAGGTGGTACGAGAAGTACGGCATGGAGGGCGACAACGGGTTCACGCACTGGGTGAGCCTCTACGAGGAGATATACGACGAGGTCAAGGAGCTCAGCCCCGAGACCACGGTGTTCTACACCTTCAGCAGAGAGATCGTAAGCGAGAACAGGGAGGCGGATATGAGCGTGCTCGACCTCTTCGACCCGGAGAAGCTCGACATGCTGGTCCTGACGAGCTACCCCCACAGCGTCCAAGGAATCAACAGGCCCAGCGACATCCCACCGGACTACTACAGCGGCGTCGCGGAGAGGATGCCCGGGAAGCCGCTCGGGTTCAGCGAGATCGCGTGGCCGTCCATGGACGCCTTCGGCGGCGAGCAGGCGCAGACCGAGTTCATAGCGTCGATACCGAGGCTCACCACCGGGCGGGGGGTGGACCTGGAGCTCCTGATGTGGCCGTGGCTCCACGACCTCGGAGAAACGGACTACACCGGGCTCATCGACAACGATGGAGTGGAGAAGGCTGGGCTCACAGAGTGGATGAGCCTCTACTCGACGCCCTAGCTCGCGGCTTATGCGGGGAACATTTTTTGAGTGTATGTATCAAAACAAGTTGGAGTGACGGTCAATTTGGAGAAAAAGATCACCTACTTCAAAGATATGGGCATCATAAACACGGATGAAACGCTCAGGATAGCAAAGAGGAGAGCCGAAGAGACAGGAGTTACGACCCTTTTGATAGCCTCCACCTATGGGCACACGATAAAGAAGGCGCTCGAATGTTTCGGAAGCGGCTACAACCTCATCGTGGTCGGCGGCAAGAGGGAGGAGTTCCCGGAAGAACTGCACCGGAGCCTGGTGGACGGCGGACACCGCGCGGTTTTCAACTCAGACTATGACTTCTCTTACCCTGAGACGGCGTGGGAGACGCTGCGGAGGTTCTGCGAGGGGATGAAGGTCTGCGTGGAGATGACCCTCATCGCCACCGACCTCGGGATGATCACCGCCGGCGAGGAGGTCATCGCAGTAGCTGGGACCGGCAGATACGGCTTCGAACAGGGGGGAGGCGCGGACACAGCCATCCTGATCGAAGCCGTCAGTAGCATAGACTTCTTCCATTTCGATGTGCCCACCCTCCAGTCGAAGAAAGAGGGCAGAAGGATCAAGGAGATACTCTGTAAACCAAGGTGAGGCCGGGGGCGAGGCTACTGCTCCCAGGACTCGAAGCTCTGAGGGCTCACCCCGCTTGTCTGCTCAAGGCAGTGGTTCTCGGGTATCCTGTCCGAGATGTCGTAGGCGATGATCCACTTCCCCTTGATTCCGATCTATACGTGATAGAAAGGGCGCTATGCGTGTAGAAACGTGAGCATGGGCGGTGAACGCAGGTGTTATCCGGCGCCGAGGCTTCGATGGAGGCATGGAGATACTTCTCGAAGCCATCGGACACGTGGAGTCACCCGTCACGGAGGCCGTCGACGAGGACTGGGGGCGGGTAGAGTCAGAGATAGTCGTAGAGGAAAGGTACGCAGCCGGCCTCACAGGGCTCGACGGATTCAGTCACGCCCTCGTGGTCTTCTACATGAATAAAGCGACCTTCGAGCCGGAGACGCACCTAGTCCGCAGGCCACAGGAACGAGAAGACATGCCTCTGCTCGGCGTATTCGCGCAGAGGGCCAAACACAGGCCGAACCCGATAGGAGTGACGGCAGTGGAGGTGTTAAACGTGAAAGACAACAGGTTGACGGTCCGTGGCTTGGACGCCATCGACGGCACGCCGGTCCTGGACGTCAAGCCCTACTTCCCAATTTACGACGCGAGAGGCGGCGCCAATGTACCTGGCTGGGTCAGCAGGCTCATGGAGGACTACTTCTAGGGTCTGTGGCGGTGAACCCGCCCGGCCCTAGCCCCCGTGTGCTCGCAGTCTTCCACGGTCATGACGCCGTTAACCATGACGTGGGTTATCCCCCTCGGGTGACGCCTCGGGTCCTTGTATGTCGATATGTCCTCGATGGTTTCGGGGTCGAACACCGTGACGTCAGCCGCGTAGCCGGGCCTTATGAGTCCTCTACCCCGTAGACCGAATATCTGGGCGGGGTGGCTGGTGACGCGTCGCACCGCGTCCTCCAGCCTGAGCACGCCCTCACGGACGTACCTGCCGAGCACCCTTGGGAAGGCGCCGTAGGCCCTGGGGTGGGGTTTCCCGAGGAGGAGGCCGTCGGTGCACACGGTGCCGAGGGGGTGAGCCATTATCCTGGTGACGTCTCCCTCGCTCATGGTGAAGCTGATCATGCTGGCGGCGTTCCTCTCCTCAAGCACCATGTCCATCAACGCGTCTACCTCGGTCTGGCGCCGGGCCTCCGCTATCTCCTTCATGGTCTTTGCCCTCGTGCACCAGGTTCTTTTCTGTCTGCAGGTTGGTGGCTAGAAGCCTGTCCCACCTGGGGGTCCTCGAACTGCCTGCAGTGTACTCTTGCCTTATCCGCTGCCTGATGCCGGGGTCTCTGAGCCGCTCCAGCAGCCTCTCTACGCCCCCGGCGTGGACCCAGGCGGGCAGTAGACTGCTCAGGAACGTGCTGCCCGCCGTGTATGGGTACTGGTCGAAGGACACCTGGACGCCGCGCTCCCCAGCTTTCTCCAGCCTCTCCAGTGAGTATGTCGACTTGCCCCAGTTGGCCTCGCCGCTCGCCTTGAAGTGGCTCACGTGGACGTGGACGCCTGAGGCTTCGCCCACCCCGACCACCTCGTCTATGCTCTCCAGCAGCCTGTCGGCCTCGTCCCTCATGTGGACGACGAAGGCCCCTCCGTGGGAAGCCGTCACCCTGCAGAGCGCGACTAGCTCCGCTGTGTCCGAGTAGATGCACGGCGCGTATATTAGGCCGGTGCTGAGGCCTACTGCGCCATCCCGCAGGCTCTCGGCGAGGAGCCGCTTCATCTCCGCGAGCTCCCCAGCGTCGGGGCTTCTGTCGTCCATCCCCATGGCGGCTAGTCGAAGGTTCCCGTGGCCCACGAGGCTCGCCACGTTGATGGACGGCCTCGCCTCCTCCAGGGCTGAGAGGTACTCGCCCATGGCTCTCCAGGTCCACTCTATGTCGGGATCGCCGTTGAGCCCCGAAAGATATCTCCTCCACTCCGCGACGTCATCCTCCTTTATGGGGGCCTCGCCGAGGCCGTCC